>JAXITB010000080.1:0-8875 GCA_034680305.1 Polaromonas sp.
CACTTGGATGCCGAATCGCTGACCCAAGCGGTGTTCGCGGCCTTGCAATGCACCGACTGGGTACAGGCGCACCAACACTGGCTGCGCTGGGACCCGCTGGGGCCGCAGGGCTTGGCTGCAGCAGTCGATGCCGGCGCGCCGGTTCGCGTGCTGGCGCAAAGCAGCGACGGCTGGGCTCGGGGACTGCAAGACTGGATGCCCAGCGCCTGATCGAAAGCCCCATCGCGCCGAGGGCGGCGCACCTACAAATCCGGCGGCAGACTGGCTATCAGTTGTTGGGTGTAGGGGTGCTCAGGCGCATTCCAAAGGCGGTCGGTTTCGGCCTGTTCGACGATACGGCCATGCTGCATCACCGCGATCTGATCGGCCATGTAGCGCACCACACGCAAATCGTGCGATATGAACAGGCAAGCCAGGCCCATGCTTTCGCGCAAGTCTTTGAGCAGGTTCAGGATCTGCGCCTGTACCGACACATCGAGGGCGGAGACCGGCTCATCACAGACCAGCAGGCGTGGCTGCACGACCACCGCCCGCGCAATGGCCACGCGCTGACGCTGGCCCCCCGAGAGTTCATGGGGGAAGCGCTGACCCACGGAGGCGGGCAGACCCACGCGCTCGAGCCACTCATCGACCTGGTGCGCCAAACGCTCACCCTGCCCGTGCAGCCGCAGCGGCTCGGCCAGCTGAGCGCCAATGCGCTGACGCGGATTAAGCGAGCCATACGGGTCCTGAAACACCATCTGCACCGCCCGTGCCAGCGCCAACCGGGTGGCCCCTGTGCGCAGGCCAACTTCGAGTCCGCTCACACGCACATGACCCTGCTGCGGCTGCAGCAGGCCGCAGGCCAGGCGGGCCATGGTGGACTTGCCGCAACCCGACTCACCCACCAGACCCAGAGACTGGCCAGGGGCCAAGCTCAAGGACACGCCATCGACCGCCGCTGCACGCTGGCCGCCCGCCTTGCCATAGGCAAAACGAACTTCATGAACTTCAAGGGCGGCTTCAGCCATGGCCTGACTCCGTGCGACTGAGCCAGCACGCGCTCGAGCGGTCGGCCGACAAGGCGACCAAGGGCGGCTGCTCATGGCTGCACTGCGCGATCGCACTGGCACACCGAGGTGCAAAAGGGCAACCCACCCGCTGACGCGACGGTGAGGCGACGATGCCTGGGATTTCATGCAGGCGCTCACTGCGCGGCAGCCTGGCGCTGGGTCGGGCCCGGAGCAAGCCCTGGGTGTAGGGATGCGCAGGCGCTGCGAGCACCTGCGCGGCCGGGCCCTGCTCCATCACGCGTCCGGCGTACATCACCACCACATGATCGGCCACCTGGGCCACTACGCCCAGGTCATGGGTGATGAGCAGCACGGCCAGGCCCCGGCGGCGCTGCTGCTCAGCGATGAGTTTCAAGATGTCAGCCTGCACCGTCACGTCGAGCGCGGTGGTCGGCTCGTCGGCCAGCAGCAAGACCGGGTCGCAGGCCAGGGCCATCGCGATCATCACCCGCTGCCGCTGCCCGCCGGAGAGCTGGTGCGGATACTGCTCAAATCGCAGCTCGGGCTGGGGAATCTGTACGCTGGCCAGCAATTGCACAGCGCGCTCACGGGCCTGACTGGCGGTCAGCGGCAGGTGACAGCGCAGCACCTCCACCAACTGCTGCCCCACCCGCATGACCGGGTTGAGCGAGGTCATGGGCTCCTGAAAGATCATGCCCATGCGGCGGCCCTGAATGCGCCGAAACTCGCGGGCCGACAGGCCGCGCAGCGCCTGCCCCTCGAAAGTGGCTTGGCCACCTTGCCAGACAATGGCCGGCGCAAGCAGGCCCATCAAGGCCATGGCGCTGATCGACTTGCCACTGCCCGACTCGCCAACCACGGCCAGGGTCTGACCGGCGGCCAGGCTCCAACTCACACCGTCGACCAGGGCGGTGCCATCAAGCAACCCCAATCGCATGTCCTGCACCTGCAGCAAGGGGGTGGCACTCATGCGTTCAGGCGCGTGTTGAGCGCGTCGTTCAGGCCATCTCCCAGCAGGTTGAGTGCCAGCACACTGAGCATGATGGCCAGCCCGGGGATGAGCACCAGATACCAGCCGGCGCGAAAGTCAGAGCGTCCGAGCCCGACCATGGTGCCCCAGGAGATCACATTCGGATCGCCCAAACCCAGAAAGGCCAGACCCGACTCGATCAAGATGGCACTGGCCACCATGATGGAGGAGCTGACCACGATGGGCGGAATGGCATTGGGCAGCATCTGAACAAAGATGATGCGCAGCGGTGACATGCCCATCAAACGACAGGCGCTGACGAAATCGGCCTCGCGCAGTCGCATGAACTCGGCACGCACCAGTCGGGCCACCGTGGGCCAGGAGATCAGGGCAATGGCCGCCACGATGGACGTGACCGAGGGATTGACGATCAACACCACCACAATGGCCAGCAAAAAGGGCGGTACGGTCTGCACCGCATCGACCAGACGCATCAGGACGTCGTCGACCCAGCCACCAAAATAGCCGGTGATCGTGCCCACCACGATGCCCACACACAGCGCCACGGCGGTGGCCGCACCACCTATGAGCAGCGACACGCGCGCGCCATGCAGCAGGCCGGCCAGGATGTCACGCCCCAAGGCGTCGGTGCCCAGCGGCCGAGCCCAATCGGCACCGGGCCAGGTCATGGGTGTGCCCACCACAGCCCAGGGCCCCTGCGGGTACAACCAGGGACCCAGCGCCGCCATCAGCACGACGGCCAGCAGCAGGCCCGTGCCGGCCACGAAGGTCAGCGAGCGCAGAAGTCGACGGGGCAGCGTGATCATGATCCTTCAGCGCAGTCGGATCCGCGGGTCGAGCCGGGTGTAGAGCAGATCGACCAGGAGGCTGACCGCCAGCACGAGCACCGAGCTGAGCAAAAGGATGCCCATGACCAGCGGCACATCGCGCTTGAACACCGCCTCAAAGGCCAGACGGCCGATGCCTGGCCAGCCAAAGATCGTCTCGACAATCACCGAGCCGCCGAGCAGCGAACTGACTTGCAAACCCGCCATGGTGACGATGGGCAGCAGTGCATTGCGCGCCGCATGATGCCAGACGATGCGCCAGCGGCCCAAGCCCTTGCTGCGCGCCGTGCGCACATGGTCCATGGGCAGAACCTCCAGCATGGCCGCGCGCATCAGGCGGGTGTAGATGGCCACATAAAAAAGCGCCAGACTCAGCATGGGCAGCACCAAGTGGCGGCCGGTATCGAGCACACGCGCCCACAGGCTGGCGTCGTCATAGAGCGAACTCATCCCCGACATGGGCAGCCATTGCAGCTGGACGGTGAACAGCAAGATCAACCCGATGCCCACCAAAAAGCCAGGGGTAGCGTAAAACAGCAGAGCCAGCACCGAAATGAAGCCATCGAGCCAGCGCCGGGCGTGCAGAGCAGCGGCCATGCCCAGCAGCACCCCGCTGACGATGGCCAGCAACAAGGCACTGACCATGAGCAAGGCGGTGCCCGGCAAGCGCTCGGCAATGAGCTGCCAGACCGGGGCATCCATGGAATGCGCATGACCCCAATCGAGGCTGACCACACGCTGCAGGTGCATCAGCAACTGAATCAGCAGGGGCTGGTCCAGGCCCAACTCGCGGCGCAGCTGCTCAATGAAGGCCGGATCAGAGGCCTGGGCTTCGCCGGCAATCACATCGGCCACATCACCCGGGGCCATGTGCAGCAACAGAAACTGCAACACCACCACCAGGGCCAGCACGAGCGCAGCCTGCGCCAAGCGCCGCAGGACGTAGCGCAAGAAGTTCATCGCCTCGGCCCCCTGGAGCCGAGCGCGTCAAACACAGGCAAGCGCACGTTCAGTTGGGCGCGATCCAGACGTCAGCAAAGCCGCCGTAGATGCCGTCCGACAGGGTGGCATGGTTACGAACCCGCTTGTTGCTGATGGTGAATTGGTCGATGGCCACCAGCGGGATCACTGGCAGTTCAGTGGCCAAAATCCGCTGGATGGCTGCGAAGTGGCGCTTGCGCACCATCGGGTCGGTGTTGACCGAAGCCTGCTCGAAAAAATTATCCAGATCGGCATTGCGGAAATGGGTGCCGTTGGTAAACGGGGTTCCCGGCACGATGTTCTTGGACGAGTAGGCCCGCTGAATGCCGATGGAGGGGTCAGACGCGTTAGTCAGGGCCGACAAATTCATCGCCCAATCGCGCGCGGTCCAGATGCGACGCACCCAGGTGGCAAAGTCACTGGAGCGCACATCGGCGTCGATACCGATCTGAGTCAATTGCTGACGCACATACTGCGCCACCTTGGGGTATTGGTCACCAAAGGGTACGAAGTCGATGGTCAGCTTAAAGCGAATGCCATTGGCGCCGCGTTTGTAGCCAGCCTCGTCGAGCAACTGCTCGGCCCGCTTGAGGTCGTAGGCATACTGAGGCACCGAGTCGGTGTGGGCCTGGGTCAGGCCGTAGTGCACGGGCGAGGTAGCCACCCGACCGAAGCCCATCCACACATTGTCCAGAACGAACTTGCGATCGATGGCGTGAGCCAGCGCCTGCCGCACCTCACGCTTGCCCACAATCGGATGCGCCATATTGAATTCGGCAAACGAGACGGTGGAGTCAAAGTGGTAGCCGTCGGTGGTCAGCTCCAGATTTTTCAGGCCGGCCAGACGTCGCGCATCGGAGGCGGCCACCGTGCTGTGAAACACCATGTCCACCGTGCCCGACTCGATGGCAGCACCCCGGGCCTGGGTGTCCGGGATGACCTTGAAGACGATGCGATCGAGATAGGGCTTGCCTTTTTCAAAGTAGTTGGGGTTGCGCACCAGCACGATGCTGTCGCCCCGGCGCCATTCACTGAACATGAATGGGCCGGTGCCCACCGGCCTGGCGTTCGCTGGGTTGCGGCGCACATCGGTGTTGTCATAGAGGTGCGCGGGCAAGATGGTCGCGGTAGCCACTGGCAAGGCGCTCAGCAAGGCCGCAGCCGGCTGGCGCATCACCAGCACGGCAGTATGTGCGTCGGGCGTCTGCACCGACTCGACGTTGGCAAAGGTGGTGCGCACCAGCCCGTTATTGGGCCCGAAGCCCTTCATGATGGAAAACGCCACATCGGCCGATGTGAAGTCGCGGCCGTCATGCCACTTCACGCCCTTGCGCAGCTTGAAGGTGATGGTGCGGCCATCGGGTGCCATCGACCAGGACTCGGCCAGGTCAGGCTGCATGTTCATCTTCAGGTCGTACTTGACCAAGCCGCTGTAGACCTTGCCGGCCACCGCCTTGACCTGCTGGGTGGTGTCTATGGCTGAATTGAGGTGGGCCGGCTCAGTGGGCAAGGCGATGGTCAGGGTACCGCCGCGGGCAGGCTGCTGGGCGCCGCTGAGGGACGACACCGTCAAGGCCAGGGCGGCCAATAGCGACTTCAGGACAGGGGACATGGCGAAACTCCAGTCGAGTTACGGGGACGGCTGCGATGCTAGCACGCACGGACTTTTGCGTACAATTTAGCCAGCTCAAATCGAGCTTTCCTCAGAGTAAACCCTGTGAATGAGGCCAGATAGTATGCAAAAAGCAAATGCACTCGCCATCGACCTCGACCACATCGGCTTCATCGTCGAGGACCTGATCGCCGCCCGCGATCTGTTCACCGACCTGGGCTTTGCACTGACCCAGCGTGCCGACCACACTCGCACCGATGCACAGGGACGCACCGTTTCGGCCGGCAGCTCGCAGCACTCGATCATGCTGGGCACCGGCTACATCGAACTGATGCAGATCACCGACCGCCAAGCCGGGCACCAACTCACCCCGGCCATCGACCACCGCTACGGGATGCATGTGCTGGCGCTGGGCACCTCGGATGCCTCGGCCTGCCACGCGCAGTGCGCTCGCAACGGTCTGCATCCCCGTCAGGTGATGGACTGGTCCCGGCCGGTATCGACCCCCGAGCGATCCGGCATGGCACGCTTTCTGTATTTCGACGCACCCTGGCGGGCCACAGACCCGTCTTACGTGTGCTGGGTTCAGCATGTCACGCCCGAGCTGGTGCGCTCACCCTCGCTGCTGCGCCACCCCAATGGAGCGCAGGCGCTGGCGGGACTGACTTATGACGGGCCGGCCGCCGCCTTGTCGGCCTGGTCGAAACGCCTGCAAGACGCTGGCGCACAAGTCGGGCCGAGTGAACACAAGTTGCGCCTGGGCGATTCATGGATTTCACTGCAGACCCGAGAGACCGTCGCAGAAGTGCTGCCCAGCGCACTGACGCTGAGCTTCTCGTCTTTGGACGACATCGCCCGGCGCGCCGAACGCCTGCAATTGCCCCGGCTGCACGACAGCCCCGAAAGAGTCAGCCTGGACCTGCGCCAAGCCTGCGGCCTGGTGCTGCACGCCGTCTTGTCGAACTGAGCGGAGCAAGGCCTTCGCCGGCATGGTTGGCCGGGCAGCGAGAATCAACTGACAGCTGTGTTGTCGTGAAGGCTCAGGCCCTCACCCCGACCCTCTCCCAGAGGGAGAGGGAGAAACACAGGGCATCGCCGCGCGCCTCCTCCATGAACGACAGGCAGCCTCGATCGAGTTCTGTGGGAGCGCCGCCCTCGGCGCGATGCGGCGCTTGATGAGGCGCCGCCTCAGCGGGCCAGCCAGCGCAGCAGGGCCTGACTGAGTTCGGCCGGGCGCTCCATGGGCACCATGTGGCCCGAATCTTCAATGACCTCGAGGACAGCGGCGGCCTTGGGGCCTGTGAGTCGGTGCATGGCCTCATGCTGTGCGACATTGGCCCAACTGTCCTGCCGGCCGGTGAGTACCAAGGTGGGCATGCTCAAGCTTTGAAGCACGGGCGCGCCATCGGGCCGACCCAGCAAGGCATGAATCTGACGCTCGAAATCGTCGGCGCTCTTGCGCTCGAACATGTCCAGGATCTGCTCGATCAGCACGGTGTCGGCCAAGCGGTCCGGGTGAACCATGCCCTGCACCCATTGCGCGGCCATGGCGCGTACGCCACGTTCACGCGCCAATTGCAGCAAGACATGACGCTTGTGGGCCTCCTGCTGGCCGGCCTCGCCAGCCGCCAGCGGGGCATGGCCGGTGTCCAACAGCGCCAGGTGGCTGACTCGCTCGGGCGCCAGCCGGCACACCTCCAGGGCCACCCGACCACCCATGGAATGGCCGGCCAGGGCAAAGCGGGCGGGGGCCGATTCGAGCAGGCGCTGCGCCATGCCCAGCAGGCTGTCGCAGTCGCCGTGCTCGACGAGGACCACCGGCCCGACCTGACGGGAAGCCTGCAGTGCAGGCACCAGCGGTGCCCACACCGCGCTGTCGCACATCAGGCCTGGCACCAAAACCAAAGGCAAGGCCATGATGCAGCTCAACGGGTCTTGCCGATGTCCTTGACGTCGGTGGTGGTCTGGATCTCCACGTTCCACAACTGGCCGTCCACCCGCTCCACGCGACGCACATAGACGTTGTGCACCACATCACGGGTCTGCGCATCGATGTACATCGGCCCGCGTGGGCTCTCGAAGACCTGGCCCTTCATCGCATTGAGCAGTGCTTCGCCGCCCTGACCCTTGGTGGCCTTGGCCGCTTCGTAGATCACGCGCATGCCGTCATAAGCGCCCACGCCCATGAAATTCGGACGCATGCCGCCATTGGCCTTGCCGAAGGCCTCGACGAACTTCTTGTTGCGATCCGATTTGTGGTGGGCCGAGTAGTGGTGCGCGGTGACCACGCCCAGCGCGGCATCGCCCATGCTGTTGAGGATGTCATCATCGGTGACGCTGCCCTCGGCAATCATGCGGATGCCGGCCTTGTCCAGGCCGCGCTCGGTGAACTGCTTCATCAACACCGACCCCTGCCCCGAAGGCACGAAGGTGAACAAGGCGTCGGGTTTGGCGTCACGCACCTTTTGCAGGAAGGGCGCAAAGTCGGGGCTGCGCAGGGGCACGCGCAGTGTCTCGATCACCACGCCACCGTTGGCCTGAAAGCGCTGGTTGAAGAATTTCTCCGAATCAATGCCCGGTGCGTAGTCGGTCACCAGCGACACCACGCGCTTGATGTTGTTCTTGGTGGCCCAGTCAGCCAGCACAGTCACCACTTGGGGAACCGTGAAGCTGGTGCGCACGATGAAGGGCGAGGCTTCAGTGATGATGGAGGTGGCCGCCGCCATCACCACCATGGGGGTCTTGGACTGGGTCGCAATCGGCCCAGTGGCCATAGCCAGGGGCGTCAGGCCAAAGCCGGCCAGCACATGCACCTTGTCACCGACCACCAGCTCCTGCGCAATGCGCTTGGTCACATCGGGCACGCCGGTATCGTCCTTGACGATGAGCTGCACCTTGCGGCCGGCAATGGTGTCGCCGTTTTGCGCCATGTACAGGCGGGCGGCCGCCTCAATTTGCTTGCCGGTCGAGGCAAAGGGTCCGGTCAGCGGCGCGATCAAGCCGATCTTGAAGACGTTGTCCTGCGCCATGGCCGCGCTTGACAGCGCCGTGGCCAAAGCCACACCGCCTACAGCACCCAGAAAACTGCGTTTTTTCATGAAGTCACTCCTGAAGAAATGGGATCGGCGGGGGCAATCGAAACCCCCGTGCCGAGCTGGCAATGAACTGGAGATTATGCATTTGGAAACAGCGAATGCAGCCCGGCGAACCCCGGTCAAACCCTGAGATCTGACGCCCCGAGAATGCGGCTTGAATCGGCGCTTCTTGTCACGAAAGCCAAGCGCATCGACCGATCGCTAGCCTGGGGGCCGGTAATGTCCCAACGCGTGGTGTAAATCCACAGCCCGGACAGGCTGAGCTACACGTACTCAGCGAGCCACTGCGGCCAGCCGAGTAGGCAAAGTATCGCTCAGGGTCTGCAGGCCCTCCAGTTGCATATATCGGCGGTTCA
>JAXITB010000081.1:0-8819 GCA_034680305.1 Polaromonas sp.
CACTTTGCAAAATACCCCGACCCACATCGTCATTGAATCCTATAGCGCTGCCGCATCCATGATTGATAAGAAATGTCATGAGCCGCCGAATAAACGCCAGTACGTAACCGGCGTGTCGGCGTACATCGCTTCGATCCCCAACCCCAGCCCTTCTAGCCAGCGAGGGGGCGCCAGCGATGCTCATGACGGGTTATGGCTAGGACGAATTGGGGACGCTGTCCCCTTTGTTTTCTTACGCGGGCCGATCAGGACCGTACGGATTTTTTCATCGTCGGGAATCACCCCTGCCGCCCCAAACTTTCGCGTTCTGGCCATGACTTCACCCGTAGCTTTGCGCCTGTGCCACCGCCTAACAATGCTCAAGCCAACAGCGCCGACAGCGGCACCACCTCCACTTGCTCCGACAAGGCGTAGCGCTGGCTGCCTGGATACACCACATACAGCTTATCGAGCTTCAGGTCGTTGAGCGCCACGCGCATGCTGGGTGTCAAGCCCGGCGCATCGCTGCGCTTGAACTCCACGCCTATGCGTTGTTGGTCTTTGAACATCAGCAAGTCGAGCTCTGCGCCCTGGTGGGTGGCCCAGAAGTAGGCCTGATCGGGTTGCGCAATGCGAAGCACTTGTTCGAGCGCAAAGCCTTCCCAGCTGGCGCCCGACAAGGGATGGGCCAACAGTTGCGGCAGCTGCCGCAACCCCAGCATGGCATGCAGCAGGCCGGTGTCCCGGAAGTAAATCTTCGGTGCTTTGACCTGCCGCTTGGCCAGGTTCTCATGCCAAGGCTGCAGTTGCCGGATCATGAAGGTTTGGGTCAGGTGGTCGAGGTAGCGTCGCACCGTGGCCTCTGAGACACCCAAGGCCCGAGCCGGTTCGGCCGCATTCCAAGTTTGGCCTTGGTAGTGCGCCAGCATTTGCCAAAAGCGCATCATCATGGGTGCCGGCACATTGATGCCCAGCAGGGCCAAATCGCCACTGACGTGTCTTTGCATGGCGGCTTGACGCCATTGCAGACTGACTGCGTCGTCGCTGGCCAAATAGGAAGCTGGGAACCCCCCCCTGAGCCAAAGCTGGTGCATTTGTGGGCTGGCAACGCCGGTTTCGCTGATGTCAAAGCCGCCGATCTCTACGGTCACCGCACGGCCCAGCAGCGATTCACTTTTATGCATCACACGCGGTGCAGCACTGCCGAGCAACAAAAACTGGCCACTCTGGTGGATGCGCTCGGGCCGGTCCATCAGGACGCGGAGCATTTCCGGCAGTTGTGGCAGGTGCTGAATTTCATCGATCACCACCAGGCCTTGCAAAGCCGCCAAGGCGGTCATGGGGTTGGCCAGGCGCTGCCGCGAAACCGGATCTTCCAAATCGAAGTAGTTGGCGCTGTCGACGTCAACGAACTGGCGAGCGATGGTGGTTTTGCCCACCTGGCGCGGGCCGACCAACTCCACAGCGCGAAAGGACTGAAGCAGTGTGCTGAGGTGACGGCTAAGGCGTGGGCGGTCAATGTACATGCCGCAATACTATCACGCACCATGAAAATCGGTCATGGCATAACCGATTTTCATGGTGAAAGTACCCTCACCCCAGCTTCTTGAGCAGCAAAGCATTGACCTGCGCCGGGTTGGCCGACAGCACTTCGCCGATCTTTTGGCCGTCTGCCAAAGTCCATCTGCATGAGGCCTTTGCCTTCATGAGAGCGTCTTTGCGGGAAGCCGGGCCGGCCCTGTTTTACAAACCCAATTTCACGAGGCCTTAACGTCAGCGCCTTGCAACACCGCGGGCCCACAGCGCTTGCGAGAACAGGCGCACCCTGGCGTTAAGGGCGCGTAGGGCTCAATACGCCTGCAATCTCACCGACAGGGATCACCTCGACCCCTTCGGCAAAGGGCCAGCGCTCCTGCACCGGTGCCACGATGTAGGTTTGATCGGGTCGCAAGTCTTGCAGGGACTGCCAGAACCCTTTGCTGACCTTGGGCGCGACGCTGAACTTGATTTCAAAGCCGATGCGTCGCTGCCCTGCCTCGACCAATACATCCAACTCGGCGCCGGCAGCGGTTCGGTAGAAAGACAGGCTGGCCCCTGCGGGCAGGTGAGCGGCGATGTGGTCAATCACAAAGCCTTCCCAGGATGCGCCGGCCATGGGGTGGCCTTGCAGGTCGGCAACGCTGGGCAGGCCAAGCAGGCTATGCAGAAGGCCGCTGTCACGCACATACACTTTGTGAGACTTGACCAGGCGCTTGCCAAGATTGGCATGAAAGGGCTCGAGCCTTCTGACCAGCAGGGCGCCGACCATGTGGTCCAGCCAACGGTTGACGGTGGGCGCGCTGACGTCCAGCGAATTGGCCACGGCCGATGCGTTGAAGAGCTGACCGTGTAAGTGAGCCAACATGCGCCAGAAGCGTCGCAGGCTTGCCTCGTCGACACGCACGCCCAAAGCGGGCAGGTCGGTGTGCAGTAGGTGACGTATGAAGGCTTCCCGCCAGCTCCAAGAGGCCTGTTCGTTCAAGGCGGTGTAGCTTGGTGGGAAGCCGCCGCGCAGCCACAAGTCCTGTAGCGTCTGGAGGTCGCTGCCCACTTCATCGACAAGCAGTGGAAACAGGTCGATCAAAGTCAAACGTCCGGCCAGAGACTGCGACTGCCGCAGCAGTTCAAACGACGCGGAGCCCAAGAGCACAAAGCGGCCGGGTCGACGGGCTCGGTCGATTTCGCCGCGCAATACCGAAAACAGCTCCGGCGCATGCTGGACCTCGTCCAGGATGATCAGCCGATCTGCGTGCGCCTGCAAGAAAAGGGGGCCCTCGCCCAGTCGGGCACGGTCTTGGGGCGATTCCAGGTCCAGATACAGAGCATGGGCATGGGATTGCAAGAGGGAACGCGCCAGCGTGGTCTTACCCGTCTGCCGCGGCCCCAAAATGGCCACCGCCGGACTCCACGTCAGCGCACTGGCGAGTAAAGGCTGAGCGATTCGCGAAAACATCCTTGTATTTTAAATATGGCAGATTCAAAATACAAGAAAAAATTAAGCCAGCTTCTTGAGCAGCAAAGCATTGACCTGCGCCGGGTTGGCCTTGCCTTTGCTGGCTTTCATGATGGGGCCGACCAGGCCGTTCAGGGCCTTGGCGTTGCCGGCTTTGTATTCGCTCACGTTCTTGGGGTTGGCGGCCAGCACGTCGTCGATGATTTTTTCGAGTTCGCCGCTGTCGTTCATCTGCTTGAGGCCTTTGGCCTCGATGAGGGCGTCGACCCGCGAAGCGTCGGCGCTGCCTTGTGCACCCGCGCCTTCGGTCCACAGCGCATCGAACACCTGGCGCGCCGCGCTGTGGCTGATGGTGTTGTCGGCGATGCGGCCAATCAAGGCGGCCAGTTGGGCGCTGCCTACTGGCAGTTGCGCGATGTCGGTCTCGCCGGTGTTGAGCCGGCGCGAGACTTCGCCCATGATCCAGTTGCTGGCCAGCTTGGCTTGGCCGCAGGCCTTGGCGGTGGCCTCGAAGTAGGCGGCCATGGCCTTGCTCTGGGTGAGCGTGGTGGCGTCGTATTCGGGCAGGCCGTAGTCGGCCACAAAGCGCGCCGCCATCACGCGGGGCAGCTCGGGCATCTGGCTTTTGACCCGCTCGATCCATTCGGGGGCAATCACCAGCGGCGGCAGGTCTGGGTCGGGGAAGTAGCGGTAGTCGGCCGAGTCTTCCTTGGTGCGCATGGCACGGGTCTCGCCGGTGTCGGGGTCGAACAGCACGGTGGCCTGCTGGATCTTGTGGCCGTCTTCGATTTGCTCGATCTGCCAGCGCACTTCAAAGTCGATGGCCTGCTGCATGAACTTGAAGGAGTTCAGGTTCTTGATTTCGCGGCGGATGCCCAGCGGCGCGCCGGGTTTGCGCACCGACACATTGGCGTCGCAGCGAAAGCTGCCTTCTTGCATGTTGCCGTCGCAAATGCCGATCCAAGTGACGATCTTGTGCAGCTCTTTGGCGTAGGCAACCGCCTCTTCGCTGGAGCGGATGTCGGGCTCGGTCACGATCTCCAGCAGCGGGGTGCCGGCGCGGTTGAGGTCGATGCCGCTTTGACCAATGAAGTCTTCGTGCAGTGATTTGCCGGCGTCTTCTTCGAGGTGGGCGCGCACCAGGCGCACCGTCTTCTTGTCCTGGCCGAGGTAGAAGGAGACTTCGCCGCCCTGGACCACCGGAATTTCAAACTGGCTGATCTGATAGCCCTTGGGCAGGTCGGGGTAGAAGTAGTTCTTGCGCGCAAAGATGCTCTTGTGGGCCACGGTCGAATTGACCGCCAGACCAAACTGAATGGCCCGCTCCACGGCGCCTTGGTTCATCACCGGCAGGGTGCCGGGCAGGGCCATGTCGAGCGCGCAGGCCTGGGTGTTGGGCTCGGCGCCAAAGGCCACGCTGGCGCGGCTGAAAATTTTGCTGTGGGTCGAGAGCTGGGCGTGGGTTTCAAAGCCGATGACGACCTCGTAGCCCTGAACAAGTGGACTGGACATATCAGACGCCTTGAGGCTTGCGAAGGTGGAAGTCGGTGGCTTGCTGCAGGCGGTGCGCCACGTTGAGCAGGCGGGCCTCCTGGAAGTAATTGCCGATCAGTTGCAGGCCCACCGGCATGTGGTGCGCGCCAAAGCCGGCCGGCACGCTCATGCCCGGCAAGCCGGCCAGCGAGGCCGGCAGGGTGAAGATGTCGGCCAGGTAGTCGGCCACCGGGTCGCTGGCGTTTTGACCGAGGGCCCAGGCCACCGTGGGCGCAACCGGGCCGGCGATCACGTCGCACTGGCTGAAGGCGGCGCGAAAGTCCTCGGCAATCAGGCGGCGGATTTTCTGGGCCTGCAGGTAGTAGGCGTCGTAGTAGCCGTGGCTGAGCACATAGGTGCCGGTCATGATGCGGCGCTTGACCTCGCTGCCAAAGCCTTCGGCGCGCGAGGCCTTGTACATGCTTTCAAGGTCGGTGTAGTGCTTGGCGCGGTGGCCGAACTTCACGCCGTCAAAGCGGCTGAGGTTGGAGCTGGCCTCGGCCGGCGCAATGATGTAGTAGACCGGTATGGCCAGTTCGGTGCGCGGCAGGCTGATGGGCACCAAGGTGGCGCCCAGCCGGCTCAGTTCGGCCAGCGCGCCGTCAACCGCGGCGCGCACATCGTCGTGCAGGCCGGGCCCGAAAAACTCCTGGGGCAGGCCAATGCGCAGGCCTTGGAGGTCGGCGTTCAGGCTCTGGGTGAAGTCTTCGGCGGGCACATCGAGCGAGGTGGAGTCGCGGTCGGGGTCGGGGCCGCACAGGGCACTGAGCAGCATCGCGCAGTCTTCAGCGGTGCGGGCCATGGGGCCGCCCTGGTCGAGGCTGGAGGCGTAGGCGATCATGCCGTAACGGCTGGCCCGCCCGTAGGTCGGCTTGATGCCGGTGATGCCGCAAAAGCTGGCCGGCTGCCGGATGGAGCCGCCGGTGTCGGTGCCGGTGGCCGCCGGCACCAGGCGCGCGGCAATGGCGGCGGCGCTGCCGCCTGAAGAACCGCCGGGCACGCGGCTCGGGTCCCAGGGGTTTTTCACCGGGCCGTAGGCGCTGTTTTCATTGCCCGAGCCCATGGCAAATTCGTCACAGCTGAGCTTGCCCACGGTGACCATGCCGGCGCCCGCCAGGCGGGCCACCACGGTGGCGTCAAAGGGCGAGCGGTAGCCCTCAAGCATTTTGGAGCCGGCGGTGGTTGGGAAATCTTTAGTAACAAAGATGTCTTTGTGGCCCAGGGGCACGCCCTCGAGCGCGCCGGCCTGGCCAGCGGCGATGCGCGCGTCGCTGGCGCGGGCCTGGGCCAGGGTGGCTTCGGGGTTGAAGGCCAGAAAGCTGCCGCTTTGGTCGGCCTGGGCGCGGGCCAGGGTGTGCTGGGCCAGCTCCAGGGCAGAAAAGCGCCGGGCTTTCAGTCCGGCGGCCAGTTCGGCCACGGTCAGGTCATGCAGTTGCGTCATGGCGGGCCTTATTCGATGACCTTGGGCACGAGGAACAGGCCCCGCTCAACGGCCGGCGCGCTTTGCTGGTTGGCCTCGCGCTGATTGGGCTCGCTGACCCGGTCTTCGCGCAGGCGCAGCGCCACCGGGGCGGCCAGTTCAACCGGGTGGGCCATGGGCTCGATGCCGGCGGTGGGCACGGCCGCCATTTGCTCGACCAGGGTGAAAAAGCCGTTGATCTGCGCCAAAGCGCGGTCGGTTTGCTCGGGCGAAAGCTCGAGGCGGGCAAGGTGTGCCACACGTTCAATGTCTTGGACGGTCAGGGCCATGGGCTTGGGAGGGCTGTGGGGCCACCCTGACAAGGCGCCGGGGCACCGGCCAGAGCGGTCAAATGGATACAAAACCGGCCTGTCAGACTCCCTTTGGAAAGCACTTCAGACCGGCCCTTGCGGTATTATCCCGCCTTTGGCGCACAGCACGATGGCTCGTGCGCCCGGCCCCTGCGTTCGGGCCGGGGACGGGCGCCAGCGAACCAGACCCCAAGACCAACTGATGGCACGGCCGCCCCGGGCAGACGGCGAGCCGCCATACACCGGATTTCTAACATGTTTGAATCTTTCCGCCGGTACTTTTCGACCGACCTGGCGATTGACCTGGGCACGGCCAACACCCTGATCTTCGTGCGCGATCGCGGTATCGTGCTGGACGAGCCTTCGGTAGTGTCCATTCGCCACGAGGGCGGCCCCCAGGGCAAGAAAACCATCCAGGCCGTCGGCCACGAGGCCAAGGCCATGCTGGGCAAGGTGCCCGGCAACATCGAGGCCATTCGCCCCATGAAGGACGGCGTGATTGCTGACTTCACCGTCACCGAGCAGATGCTCAAGCAGTTCATCAAGATGGTGCACCCGCGCAGTCTGCTCAAGCCCAGCCCGCGCATCATCATTTGCGTGCCCTGCGGCTCAACCCAGGTCGAGCGGCGCGCCATTCGGGAGTCGGCCCTGGGCGCCGGCGCCTCCGAGGTCTACCTGATCGAAGAGCCCATGGCCGCGGCCATCGGGGCCGGGCTGCCGGTCTCCGAGGCCTCCGGGTCCATGGTGGTCGACATCGGCGGCGGCACCACTGAAGTGGGTGTGATCTCCCTGGGCGGCATGGTCTACAAGGGCAGCGTGCGCGTGGGCGGCGACCGTTTTGACGACGCCATCATCAACTACATCCGCCGCAACTACGGCATGCTCATTGGCGAGCCGACGGCCGAATCCATCAAGAAGAACATCGGCTCGGCCTTTCCGGGCAGCGAAGTCAAGGAAATGGAAGTCAAGGGCCGTAACCTGGCCGAAGGCGTGCCGCGCAGCTTCACCATCTCGAGCAACGAGATCCTCGAAGCCCTGACCGACCCGCTCAATAACATCGTCTCGGCCGTCAAGAACGCGCTGGAGCAGACGCCGCCCGAGCTCGGCGCCGACATTGCCGACCGCGGCATGATGCTCACCGGCGGCGGCGCGCTGCTGCGCGACCTCGACCGCTTGCTCAGCGAAGAAACCGGCCTGCCGGTGCTGGTGGCCGAAGACCCGCTGACCTGCGTGGTGCGCGGCTGCGGCATCGCCCTGGAACGCATGGAGCGCCTGGGCCCGATCTTCACCTCGGAGTGAGCGCGCGCGCCGCGTCCGGCGGCCACAAGGCGCCCGACTGACCCATGCCTCTCGGAACGCTCGATCGCTCGCCGCCCCCGTTTTTCAAGCAGGGTCTGTCGGCCCTGTCCAAACTGATCATCTTCAGTGCGCTGGCCATTTTTCTGATGGTGGCCGATGCGCGCCTGGGCATGACCGGCCCACTGCGATCGGCTCTGTTCACCCTGCTGCAGCCTTTGCAGTGGCTGAGTCTGCAACCGGGCCGGGCGATGGCGGCCATCGGTGAGCACTTTGCCAGCCTGTCTGAGGCACAGAAGCAGGCCGAGCAGGCGCGGCAGGAACTGTCGCGCCAGTTGCTGCGTGGCGGGCAGTTCGAGCAGCTCAGCCAAGAGAACCAGCAGCTGCGCGAGCTGCTGGAGTTGCGCCCCCGATTGAGCACCCCGGCCACGGCGGCCGAGGTGATTTACGAGGCGGCCGACCCGTATTCCTACAAGGTGATCATCGACAAGGGCATCACGGCAGGTATCGCCGTGGGCTCACCCGTGATCGACGCGGCCGGCGTCATCGGGCAGGTCACGCGGGTGCATCCGCTGGTCAGCGAGGTCACGTTAGTCATCGACCGAGAGCTGAGCATCCCGGTGCTCAATCCGCGCACCGGCGTGCGCAGTGTGGCTTATGGTGAACCTTCGCAGGGCGCCCTGGAGCTGCGCTTCATGGCCAGCAACGCCGACATTCAGGAGGGCGACCTGCTGAGCACCAGCGGCGTCGACGGCATCTACCCGGCAGGCCTGCCGGTGGCCCGCGTCACGCAGATTCAGCGCCGGGCCGAATCAACCTTTGCCCGCATCTACTGCCAGCCGCTGGCCCGGGTGGGCGCGGCCCGTCACCTGCTGGTGCTGCAGCCGCTCAAGGGCCAGCTGCCGCCAGCGCCCGAGCCGCAGCCAGCGGGCAAGGCCACGCGCGGCAAGGGGGCACGACCATGATCATGCGCAGCGGCCAGCAACTGCTGCTGCCGGCCAGCCCCTGGTTCATTGCCGGCAGCTTGCTGGTGGCCCTGCTGCTGAGCATGCTGGGCCAGCAGCCCTGGATGCCCGACGTGCTGGCGCTCACGCTGGTGTTCTGGACGGTGCATCAGCCGCTGCGCATCGGCATTGGCGCGGCCTTCTGCTTTGGCTTGGTGATGGATGTGCAACAAGCCGGCCTGCTCGGCCAGCATGCCCTGTCTTACACCGCACTGAGTTTTCTGGCCATCATGATCCACCGGCGG
>JAXITB010000082.1:0-8733 GCA_034680305.1 Polaromonas sp.
AAGCACCGGCTCTCTATCAAAGGCCTCATCGCCGCGAGGGCGCGGCTCCCACAAGGAATCGATCCTGGCTGCAGCAACCAGTGCCTTGATGAGGGCGAGGCCCTACTTCAAGTCACCTGCCAGCGAGGCCAGGGTCTCGGGCGCGATGGTCAGGTGCGCCGGATAGTGGGTGTGGTCGCAGCCCAGCTTCACATTGGCGCCGGCCTTGATGGCTGCGCACTGGGCTGGGCTGAACTCAAAGCGCATGAAATGCACCGCCGAGGTTTTTTCTTCGTTCTCGCGGTCCAGGTCCTCGTCGGCAATCGCGTAGACCCGGGGCTGGCCTTCGACTTCGACAAACACCCGGTCTTCCACGCCGATCAGCCGGGCCAGCTCGCGCTTGCGTTCATTGATGTCGGGGTACTCGATGAGCAAGGTGGCCTTCCAGTTCGTACCTTCCGGTACGAGTGGCGCATAGGCTTCGATTTCGTGCTCGATGCCCTCCTCCTCAAAGATCTTTTCGATGCGCAGCATCTCCTGGATCTGATAGCGGATGGTCAGCTCGCTCTCGAACTGAATGTTCAGGTGATCGCCCAGCTGCACGCTGCGCAGCTGGCGGTGCTTGACCACGCTGGGCTTGTTGTCCTTGCGCCACTTGCTGTAGGCCTCCAGCGTCATGAGGCTATCGCGGGTGACTTTTCCAATCAGTTGCATCGCTTCGTCCTTTCTCGCCGGCGCGTCTGGGCGGCCGGCACAGGTGTTTGCAGGTTTACTTCAATCCGTAAGCGGTGCGAATCAAAGTCAACGGGTGCTTTTGCGGCACATGGCCGAGCTGGTTGACCTCAAAACCCTGCTCGATGTGGTGGCCCCCGAGCGGACAGTCGCTGGAGATCACATCGGGCAGGCCGCCATCTTTGTGCTTGGCCATGGCCTTGAACAAGGGCTTGCCAATCTTCATGGCCTGGTCGTGATAACCCTTTTTCACGCCGAAGGTGCCGGCATGACCCGAGCAGCGCTCATGGGTGTGCACGCTGGTGCCGGGCACCATCTTGAGCATTTCTTCGGTCTTTTTGCCGATGTTCTGCACCCGGCCGTGACAGGGGATCTGGTAGCTGATCTTGCCCAGGGACTGCTCGAACTCGGTCTTGAGCAGGCCATCGCGCTTGCGGGCCATCAAATACTCGAAGGGGTCCCACATGTGTGACTTGACCAGCTGCACTTCCTCGTCGGCTGGGAACATCAGGGGGATTTCCTGTTTGAACATCAGGGTGCAGCTGGGCACAGCGCTCAAGATGGCATAGCCATCGCGGGCGTAGCGGGCCAGCACCGGCACATTGGCCTGCTTGCTCTGCTCGACCGATTCGAGGTCACCCAACTCGAGCTGGGGCATGCCGCAGCATTTTTCCTTCTCGACAATCACATAGGGCACTTCGTTGTGGTCGAGGATCTTGAGCAGGTCATGGCCTATGCCCGGCTCGTTGTAATTGACGTAGCAGGTCGAAAAGATCACCACCTTGCCCGGTGTATTCGCTCCGTCCTTGACTTCGGTGCTGCGGGCCTCGGGCGCGCTGGAGCGAAAACGACGCGTGGCCAGCGAGGGCAGCCAGGCGTGCTGGTCCACGCCCAGGGTGGACTCCATCACCTGGCGCGCGACCTTGGTCTTGTTGACCGCATTGATGGCCTGCACCACGATCGGGATGCCGGCAAACGAGCCATGCACATCGGTGGAGGCCAGGAAACGCTCCCCGGCGCCGACCTCGCCCTTCTTGAACTTGATGGCCTTGGCACGCAGCATGGTGTGCGGAAAGTCCAGGTTGAACTCATGGGGCGGGACATACGGGCACTTGGTCAGGTAGCACAGGTCGCACATGTAGCACTGGTCGACCACCTTCCAGTAGTCCTTTTTGTCGACCCCGTCGAGCTCACCGGTGGGCCCCTCATCGACCAGATCGAACAGCGTGGGGAAGGAGCCGCACAGACTGACACAGCGGCGGCAGCCGTGGCAGATGTCGAAGATGCGCTCCATCTCATGGAAGGTCGCTTCCTCGTTGTAGAACTCGGGGTTCTTCCAGTCGATCGGGTGGCGCGTGGGCGCTTTCAGATTACCTTCGGTGGCCATGATCAATCCTCGATGCGGCAGTCGGGCTCAGGCAGCGCCCGGGGGAAATTGGCTTGGGAAAGGGCTGATGGGCCTAAACCCTTTTCAAAAAACCACACACCCCAGGGTGAACCAATCAACGCCTGGGGTGTGCTCGGCACCAGCCTACCGGGAACCCGGCCGGCCGGCGCAGGGGCTGGGGCTCAATCTTTCAGATCGGCCAGCGCTTTGGCGTAGCGGTTGGCGTGCGAGCGCTCGGCCTTGGCCAGCGTCTCAAACCAGTCAGCCACTTCGTCGTGACCTTCTTCACGGGCGGTCTTGGCCATACCAGGGTACATGTCGGTGTACTCGTGGGTCTCGCCAGCCACAGCGGTGGCCAGGTTGTCACGGGTGCTGCCGAACGGCATGCCGGTGGCCGGATCGCCGCACTGCTCGAGCCACTCGAGGTGGCCGTGGGCGTGGCCGGTCTCGCCCTCTGCGGTCGAGCGGAACAGGGCAGCCACATCGGGCTGGCCTTCAACGTCGGCCTTGTTCGCGAAATACAGGTAACGGCGGTTGGCCTGGGACTCGCCTGCAAAAGCGGCCTTGAGGTTTTCTTCCGTTTTGGAGCCTTTGAGAGCAGCCATGGAAATCTCCTGGTTAATGAAATCGGACGGGATAGTCAGGTGCCTGACACCGCCTGAGACGGCGGCGCGACGGGGAAACGATAGCGGGAAATCGCGCATCCCGTCCAATAGGGGGATTCAATCGCCTAAATACACGCCGCCTATTGAAACGGCCGAGCCACAAGGAATTGTCAATAAACAATCAAAGCGGCACATTAACAAAAAAAGCCGTCAGATGACCGCTTTTTAGGCGCCATCACAAAGATTTGGCGCCGCGCTGGGAAAGCGTCCCGTACGGATTCCCGAGCAAAACACTGGGTTTGGAAGCCGCCGTCACGGATGATCAGCGCCCACCGCTGAGCCAAGGCGCACTCCGGACGAGCCAGTTGATCGGGGCTCATTTGACCCACCGCCCGCGAACGGTCTCGTGCGGCGGCAGAGCAGACAGCGAGCAAGCTGCCGGTGCGTCTCGCCTTGCGTTTGGGCAGCGCCCGTGCCGCAGGCCGCTGGCTAAAATCGCGAGTTTGCTCGGCCTTCGGCCAGGAGCACGCCCACCTAGGTGCCCTCATGACCCCCTCTCCCAACACCAGCCCCCACCAACCCGGGTTGCAAGCCCTGGCCAAATCTTTTGAGCCGGCCGCACTGGAAGCCCATTGGGGCCCCGAATGGGAAAAGCGCGGCTACGGGATCGCGGGCTTTCGCGGCACCGGCCAGCCCCAAGCCGGCGAAAAGGCATTTGCGATCCAGTTGCCGCCGCCCAATGTGACCGGCACCTTGCACATGGGCCATGCCTTCAATCAGACCATCATGGACAGCCTGACCCGCTACCACCGGATGCGCGGCCTCAACACCGTCTGGGTACCGGGCACCGACCATGCCGGCATCGCCACGCAAATCGTGGTCGAACGCCAACTGCAGTCCCAGGGCATCAGCCGCCACGACATGGGACCGACGCCGGCCGAGGCCCGCAAGAATTTTGTGGCCAAGGTCTGGGAATGGAAAGAGCAGTCGGGCAACACCATCACCGAACAGATGCGCCGCATGGGCGACAGCGTGGACTGGAGCCGCGAATACTTCACCATGGACGACAAGCTCTCCGAGGTGGTGACCAAGACCTTTGTGCAGCTCTACGAGCAGGGCCTGATCTACCGCGGCAAGCGCTTGGTCAACTGGGACCCGGTGCTGATGAGCGCGGTGTCCGACCTGGAGGTCGAAGCGACCGAGTCCGACGGCTTCATGCACTACATCTGCTACCCCTTCGCGCAGGGCCCACAACTGATCGACGGCGTGATGCAAAAGGGCATGATCATCGCCACCACCCGCCCCGAAACCATGATGGCCGACGGCGCACTGGCGGTGCACCCCGACGACGAACGCTACAAGCATCTGGTTGGCCAGATGGTCGACCTGCCGCTGTGCAACCGGCAAATTCCGATCATTGCCGATGACTTTGTGGATCGGGAATTCGGCTCGGGCTGCGTCAAAATCACCGGCGCACACGACTTCAACGACTACGCCTGCGCCCAGCGCCACGGCCTGCCGCTGATCACCATCTTCACACTCGACGCCAAGGTCAATGAGCAAGGACCGGCCGCCTATCAAGGAATGGACCGTTTCGCCGCACGCCGCGCTGTCATCGCCGACCTCAAGGGCCTGGACTTGCTGCTCGAGCTCAAGCCGCACAAGATGATGCTGCCCATTTGCGCACGCACTGGCCAGGTGGTTGAGCCCATGCTGACCGATCAATGGTTTGTGGCCATGAACAAGGTCAGCCCGCAAGACCCGACCGGCAAGAGCATCGCGCAAAAAGCCATCGATGCGGTGCAGTCGGGGCAGGTGCGCTTTGTGCCCGAAAACTGGGTCAACACCTACAACCAGTGGATGAACAACATCCAGGACTGGTGCATCTCGCGCCAGTTGTGGTGGGGCCACCAGATCCCGGCTTGGTACGACGAAGACGGTCGGGTGTATGTGGCCCGCAGCCTGGCCGACGCCCAAGCGCAGGCACCGGGTAAAACGCTCAGGCGCGACGACGACGTGCTCGACACCTGGTATTCCAGCGCGCTGGTGCCCTTTAGCACCATGGGCTGGCCACAAGCGGCCCAAAACGCTGAGGCAACCAGCGACTACGACCTCTACCTGCCCAGCAGCGTCTTGGTCACCGGCTACGACATCATCTTCTTCTGGGTCGCCCGCATGATCATGATGACGACGCACTTCACCGGCCGGGTACCTTTCAAGGATGTGTACATCCACGGCTTGGTGCGCGACGCCCAGGGCAAGAAAATGAGCAAGAGCGAGGGCAATGTGCTCGATCCGGTTGATCTGATCGACGGCATCGCGCTCGAGCCCCTGCTCGACAAGCGCAGCCAGGGCCTGCGCAAGCCCGAGACCGCGCCCCAGGTGCGCAAGAACACGCAAAAGGAATTCCCAGAAGGCATCCCCGCCTACGGCGCCGACGCGCTGCGCTTTACCTTCGCGGCCCTGGCCTCGCTGGGGCGCAGCATCAACTTCGACAGCAAACGCTGTGAGGGCTACCGCAACTTCTGCAACAAGCTGTGGAACGCCACCCGCTTCGTGCTGATGAATTGCGAAGGGCACGACTGTGGGCTCAAAGAGCACACCAAAGCCGAATGCGCACCGCCACGCACCGGAGAGAACGGCGAGATGATTCCCGCTGGGCCCTTCTACCAATACATGAAGTTCAGCCAGGCCGACCGCTGGATCGCCTCGCTGCTGCAGCAGGCCGAAGCGAATGTGGCGCAGGGCTTTGCCGACTACCGGCTCGACCAGGTGGCCAGCACGATCTATGAATTCGTCTGGAACGAGTACTGCGACTGGTATTTGGAGATCGCCAAGGTGCAGATCCAGACGGGTGACGCGGCACAGCAACGCGCCACACGGCGCACCCTGATCCGTACGCTTGAGGCCATTTTGCGCATGGCGCACCCCATCATTCCCTTCATCACCGAAGAGCTATGGCAAAAGGTAGCGCCCGTGGCCGGCATCGCCGGTGAGTCGGTCAGCATCGCGCGCTACCCCGAAGCGCAAATGAACAAGGTCGACCCCGATGCGATTGCCAACGTCAATCAACTCAAGGCCTTGGTCGACGCCTGCCGCAACCTGCGCGGAGAAATGAGCGTCTCGCCCTCAACCCGGATGCCCTTGTTTGCGCTGGGCGATGCGGCCTTCATGCGCAGCAATGCAGCCATTTTGCAGGCGCTGGCCAAACTCAGCGAGGTCAAAGTCTTCGACGACGAAGCCGCCTGGCAGGCAGCCGCACAAGCGGCCCCTGTGGCGGTGGTGGGACAGACCCGCATGTGCCTGTTCATCGAAGTCGACGTGGCGGCCGAAAAAATCCGTCTGGGCAAAGAGGCCAGCCGGCTGGAGGGCGAAATCGCCAAGGCCCAGGGCAAGCTGGGCAATCAGGCCTTCGTGGCCAAGGCGCCGCCCGCAGTCATCGAGCAGGAGAAAAAACGCCTGGAGGACTTCTCCAGCACCCTGGCCAAGATCCGCACACAACTCGAGCGGCTGGGCTGACGGACCTGTGGTCAGTCCGCCGGCCGCGGCTGAGCTCCGCACAATGCGATGATGCACTTCAGACTGCTTTCCACCCCATTTCACCTTCTGCACAAGCGCCCATGAATTCAGCCCTGAAAATCGCCGTCTTCCCGGTTGCCGGGCTGGGCACACGCTTCCTGCCCGCGACCAAGGCCCAGCCCAAGGAGATGCTGCCAGTGGTCGACAAGCCGCTGATCCAGTATGCGGTGGAAGAAGCGTACGCGGCCGGCATCCGGCACATGGTGTTCATCACCGGGCGCAACAAGCGCGCCATTGAAGACCATTTCGACACCGCCTACGAACTGGAAAACGAGCTCGAAGCGGCTGGCAAGCAGACCCTGCTGGAACTGCTGCGCTCGGTCAAGATGGAAGACATGCATTTTTCCTATGTGCGCCAGCACCGCATGCTGGGCCTGGGCCATGCCGTGCTGTGCGCCGAGCATGTGGTGGGCAGCAAGCCCTTTGCGGTGCTGCTGGCCGACGACCTGATGGTCGGCGAGCCGCCGGTGCTGGCGCAGATGAACGAGCAATTCGCGCGCCTGGGCCGCTCGGTGCTGGCGGTGCAGGAAGTGCCCCTGGCGCACACCCGGCGCTACGGCATCGTGGCGGGTAAATCCATCGAGCCGCATCTGACCCAGGTCGAGCGCATCGTGGAAAAGCCGGCGCCCGAAGCCGCGCCCTCACGCATCGGCGTGGCCGGCCGCTACATCCTGACGCCGGCGATCTTTCGCCATCTGCGCCAGCTCGGCAGCGGCGCAGGGGGCGAGATTCAGCTCACCGACGGCATCGCCAGCCTGATGGGCGACGAGGCCGTATACGCCTTCCAGTACCAGGGCAAGCGCTATGACTGCGGCAGCAAGGAAGGCTTTCTGGAGGCGACGGTCGAACTGGCTTTGCAGCACAGCGAGGTCGGCCCGCATTTCCGCAGCTACCTGCAGCAGCTGAAGATCAACTGAGCCTGAAAACGGGCCGGACATGCCCAGGTTGCCCCGCAACGGGGACAGGCCAGTTGGCCGGAGGATTGGCTCGGCTCAGCGCCGCTTGAGCACGTGCACAAACTCGCTGGCTGTGCTTTCCTGGGCCACCAGGTCGTTGCCAGTTTGCTTGGCAAAGGCCTGAAAGTCGCGCACCGAACCGGCGTCGGTCGACACCACTTTGAGCAACTGGCCGCTGACCATCTCGGCCAAGGTTTTCTTGGCCTTGAGAATGGGCAAGGGGCAATTGAGGCCCCGGGTGTCGAGTTCCTTGTCGATCTGCATCATGTGTCTCGGCTCATCGCTTCGCGTTCTTCCCAGGTCATGAACCGGGGCTCTATGTTCTGGGTGCGCAGCCAGTCGGCCAGCGCATAACCGGTACCTGCTGGCCAGCAGATCAGGTCCTGCGGCGCATACAACTGGTACTCGACCAGCTCAGGGGACAGGCGGACCGTCCCTTGAGCCCGCGCATGATAGGCGATGATGACCTGGTTCATGCGCTTGAAGTCGTAAACACCAATCAACTGCAGGGCCGTCACCGCCAGGGAGGTTTCCTCGAGAATCTCGCGGGTGACGCCCTCCTCGGGCGTCTCGCCGGCCTCCATGAAGCCGGTGATCAGGGCAAAGCGGCGCCCGCTCCAGGCCGCGTTGCGGGCCAGCAGGATCTTGCCGTCGAGCTCGACAATGCCAGCGAGCACCGGCGTCGGGTTGTTCCAGTGGGTGAAGTCGCAAGCGGTGCAGCGCAGGCGCGAGACATCGCCGCCGTCTTCGGCGCGGCTTTGCCAAGCCAGCGCACTGGCACACATCGGACAGAAACGAAATTCAGCCATGGTCTTGCTGGTATTCAGGCGGGGAAGACCCCAGTGGAAAGATAACGATCGCCGCGGTCGCAAACGATGAAGACAATCACCGCATTGCTGACACTGCGCGAAAGCTCCTGCGCCACCCAACAAGCGCCAGCGGCCGAGATGCCCGCAAAGATGCCCTCTTCGCGCGCCATGCGGCGGCACATGTCTTCGGCATCGGTCTGACTGACCAGGCGCAACTCGTCGACATGACTGGCGTCATAGATCTTGGGCAGGTAGGCCTGCGGCCACTTGCGGATACCCGGAATGCGCGAGCCTTCGCTGGGCTGGGCCCCGATGATGCGGATGGCCGGGTTCTTTTCTTTGAGGTAGCGCGAGACGCCGGTGATGGTACCGGTGGTCCCCATGGCGCTGACAAAGTGGGTCACCCGGCCTTGGGTGTCGTTCCAGATCTCAGGCCCGGTGGTCTCGTAGTGAATGCGCGGATTGTCCGGGTTGGCAAACTGATCGAGCATGCGCCCGCGACCCTCGGCCTGCATCTTCTCGGCCAGATCGCGGGCATGCTCCATGCCGCCCGACTTGGGCGTGAGGATCAGTTCAGCGCCGAAAGCCTTCATGGTCTGGGCCCGCTCGATCGACAGGTCTTCGGGCATGATGAGGATCATACGGTAGCCCTTGATCGCCGCCGCCATGGCCAGCGCGATGCCGGT
>JAXITB010000083.1:0-8692 GCA_034680305.1 Polaromonas sp.
AGTGGCTGCTCGCGATTGATCCCGCCCAGGGCCCAGGAGACCGCTCCAGGGCAAAAGCAACAAAAAGGGCGCAAGCATCATGACCCGCAACATTTTCTCGATCACCGCCGCACGCGCGGCCTCACCGCCGACCTGCTCGCCGACCACCACCACCTGCGCCACCTCATGGATGGTGGCCCCCGCATACACGCCAAACTCCTGAGCGGACATTGGCAAGACTGCGTAAAGCCAGGGATAAAACAGCATGGCCAGCGTGCCAAAAACCACGACGGTGGTGACCGCAATGGCCACATCGGCCTCACGGGCCCGCGCCAGCGACTGAGTGGCCATGACCGCCGCCGCCCCACAGATGGCGCTGCCCGCACCAATGAGCAAAGCGCTGGGACGATCCAAACCCAGCCGCCGACCCAGCCAGACGGCCAGCATCAAGGTGCAGACCATGATCAGCACCGCCAAGACCAGACCGACCCAACCCACTTGCGCGATGTCCTGAAAGGTCATGCGAGCGCCATAGATGACGATGCCAGCCCGCAGCAGGGTCGTTCGGGCCAAATCGATGCCTGCATTGCAGCGCACCGACAGATAGCGATAACCGGTGTTACCCACCACAATGCCGAGCACGATGGCCAGGGTCATCAGGCCCACACCGCTGCCAGCCAGCCATTGACTGCTCGACAGGGCAAGCGCCGTGGCCGCCAGCAAGGCGGCCAGCAGCAGCCCAGCTCCATGGGCAGGCCGAAGACCAGTGACCGCCGCGCTGGCTGCGGCCCTCAGGCCACTCACTGCCCGCTCACCATGGGCAGATCCAGGCCGCGCTCCCGGGCACAGGCCACGGCCTCTGCATAGCCCGCATCCGCGTGCCTCATGACACCGGTGCCCGGGTCGTTCCAGAGCACACGCTTAAGCCGCGCATCGGCTTGCGGCGTGCCGTCACACACAATCACCACGCCGGAGTGCTGCGAGTACCCCATCCCCACCCCACCGCCATGGTGCAAACTGACCCAAGTCGCTCCGCCCGCCGTGTTGAGCATGGCATTGAGCAACGGCCAATCCGAGACGGCATCACTGCCATCCTTCATGGCTTCAGTCTCTCGGTTCGGGCTGGCCACCGACCCGCTGTCCAGGTGATCGCGCCCAATCACGATTGGCGCCTTGAGCTCACCGCTGCGCACCATCTCGTTGAAGGCCAGACCGGCCAGGTGGCGCTGACCCAGGCCGATCCAGCAGATACGCGCCGGCAAGCCCTGAAACGCAATGCGCTCGCCAGCCATGTCCAGCCACCGGTGCAGAGCCGCATCATCTGGGAACAGCTCCTTCATCTTGGCATCGGTCTTGTAGATGTCCTGCGGGTCGCCCGACAAAGCCACCCAACGGAATGGGCCCCGCCCCTGACAAAACAAGGGCCGCACATAAGCCGGCACGAAGCCGGGGTAGGCAAAGGCGTTTTTCACGCCGGCGTCGAACGCGACCTGCCGGATGTTGTTACCGTAATCAACTGTGGGCACGCCCATGGCCTGGAAATCAAGCATCGCCTGAACATGCACCGCACAGCTGCGCGCTGCGGCCTGCCGCAGGCGGGCGTGCTCACTGTCCTGGGCTCTGGCCTGCTCCCACTGCGCCACGCTCCAGCCCGCAGGCAGGTAACCATTGACCAGATCGTGGGCCGAGGTCTGGTCGGTCACCAGGTCCGGCTTGAGACCACCGGCGCGCGCGCGTTCGACCAGTGCTGGCAGCAACTCGGACGCATTGCCCAGCAAAGCCACTGAACGGGCCTGGCCCAGCGCGGTGTAACGGGCAATGCGGGCCAGCGCATCGTCAAGGTCACTGGCCTGCTCATCGACGTAGCGGGTCTTGATGCGAAAGTCGATGCGACTTTGCTGGCATTCGATGTTCAGTGAGCTGGCGCCAGCAAAGCTGGCCGCCAGCGGCTGAGCAGCGCCCATGCCCCCGAGTCCCGCCGTCAGGATCCAACGCCCTGTCCAGCTGCCGCCGTAATGCTCGCGGCCCGCCTGCGCGAAGGTTTCATAAGTCCCCTGAACAATGCCCTGACTGCCGATATAGATCCAGGAACCAGCCGTCATTTGGCCGTACATCATCAGGCCCTTGCGGTCGAGCTCATCAAAATGCTCCCAGGTGGCCCAGCGTGGCACCAAATTGGAGTTGGCAATGAGCACCCGGGGGGCATCTTCATGGCTGGGAAAAACGCCAACCGGCTTGCCGCTTTGGATGAGCAAAGTCTCGTCGGGGCGCAAGCGACGAAGCGCCTGCAAAATCGCCTCCAAACACTCCCAATTGCGGGCGGCCTTGCCGATGCCGCCATACACCACCAAATGGTCGGGGCTTTCTGCGACCTCGGGATCCAGGTTGTTCTGGATCATGCGGTAGGCCGCCTCAATGAGCCAGTTGGCACAGCTGATCGTGGGGCCGCGCGGCGCCCGCAAGGGGCGCGGCCCAAATCGCGACTGAACGGGCAAGGCAGCATTCATGGCTTAATTCCTGATGGGGACTCGGGGGAGAGGAAGCAAGCCGCGCGGCCTGCCCCTGCTTAGGGGTTAGACTCTACTTGTCTAGTCAAGCTTAGACAAGTACGATTGATTCATGGTTTTTACCAAGCAGTCATTGAAAGAAGGCGCCAGCGCGGCCCCGTTTCAGCAGGTCAAGATTTATCTGAGCCATGAACTGTCTTGCGGCACTTGGCTCCCTGGCCAGCTGATGCCCTCCGAGAGTCAACTGATGCGGCGGTTTTCGGTCAGCCGCATGACCGTCAATCGCGCGCTGCGGGAGTTGCAGGCCGAAGGGCTGATCGACAGGGTCCAGGGGGTGGGCACCTTCGCTGCCGCGCTGCACAAGGTCTCAAGCACCTTGTCCATCCACGACCTGCAGGAGGAAATCGAAAGCCGTGGGCATCGCCACACGGCCCGGGTTCAGTTGCACCGGGCTGAGCCGGCCTCGGCGGGCCTGGGCGAGCAACTGGGGCTGCCCGCAGGCGCCCAAGTGTTTCACACCATGATTTTGCACCTGGAGAACGATCTGCCGCTTCAATGCGAAGACCGTTACGTCAACCCCCTGGCCGCGCCTGGCTACCTTGACCAAGACTTCAGCCGCCTCACGCCAACGCGCTACTTGTTCAGCCACACGGCGCTCAGGCGGGCGCAGTACAGCGTGCATGCGGCCTGCGCCACGCCCGAAGAGGCCAGTCTGTTGCAAATCGAACCCGATACCGCCTGCCTGATCATGGTCAGGCGCACCATGAGTCACAGCCAGGTCATTACCCTGGCTCGCCTGGTCCACCCCGGGCACCGCTATCAGCTCAATGGAGAATTCAACCCATGAGCTTGGCCTCCAGCGCCTGGCAGCGCGTGTCATTGAAACAGACTCCGGCCAGTCTGTGGCTCAATGGTGGCGGCCAGACCCATGAACTGGTGGCCCAGCCGCCCGGTTCCTGGCTTTGGCGGGCTTCTGTGGCGCAGGTCGCGTGCGACGGCCCCTTCTCCCATTTCGCCAAGACACAACGGCACTTTGCGGTCATCCGTGGGGCCGGCGTTCACCTGCACATCGAGGGCGCAACTCACACCGTCAAGCCCGGTGAAGCGGCGTTGTCATTTTCCGGGGAGCAAGATTGCCAGTGCGAACTCATTGGCGGTCCGACACTGGACTTCAACCTCATGGCGCGAGCAGGTACGGCCCGCTTAGAGCGCTGGCCACAGGCCCAGTCCCTGCCCTGGACCACGGGTCAAGTGGCCGGCATATACGCCTGCGATGCCACAAGCTTGCGCCATCCATCGGGTCAGCAGTGGACGCTGGCACCCGACGAATTACTCTGGACGTCGCACCTGCCCGCCGCTGCTTGGCACATTGAAAGCCGCGACGCTCTGGTCTTTGCCATTGTGGGGTCCGAACCATGAGCCTGCACCTTCTGACCGACTGCCATGCCGCCACCATGGCGTCGCAGCCGGGTAACCCTCTGGGCTTGGTCGAGGATGCGGCCATCGTCTGGGACGACGCAGACGGCCTCATACGCTGGGTCGGACCGCAAACGCACTTGCCCGAGCAGTGGCGCCAAGATGCACAGCGCCATCAGGGGGCAGGCGGCTGGGTGACGCCGGGCTTGATCGACTGTCACACCCACCTGGTCTACGGCGGCGCGCGCAGCCAGGAGTTTGCGATGCGGCTGCACGGCGCGACCTACGAGGACATCGCCCGCGCTGGCGGCGGCATCGTCTCGACCGTCAGAGCGACGCGTCAGGCCAGCGCCGATGAACTGCTGACCCAGTCCCTTCAACGGCTCGACGCCTTGCTGGCCGAAGGCGTGACCACGATGGAAATCAAGTCGGGATACGGGCTCGATGCCACCCATGAGCGCAAATGCCTGGAAGTGGCCCGCCAACTGAGCCGGCTGCGGGCCGTCGATGTTCAAACCACGTTTTTAGGCGCCCACGCCCTGCCCCCAGAAAGCGCGGGCCAGGCCGACGCACACATTGATGCCGTGCTTGCCATGCTGCCCGAATTGCATCGCCTGGGCCTGGTGGACGCAGTCGACGTGTTCTGCGAGCGCATCGCTTTTGACCGGATGCAGACCGAACGGGTTTTTCAGGCCGCCCAAGCCCTAGACCTGCCGGTCAAGCTGCACGCCGAGCAACTCAGCGACATGGGCGGCGCCAGCCTGGCCGCGCGCTATGGCGCACTCAGCTGCGACCACCTGGAGTGGCTTTCGCCGGCCGGCGCCCAGGCCATGGCGCAATCGGGCACGGTCGCCGTCTTGCTGCCCGGCGCTTTTTACTTCCTGCGCGAGACGCGCGTACCGCCGGTGGCCCTGCTGCGCGAGTTGGGCGTGCCGATCGCTCTGGCCACGGACTGCAACCCCGGCAGCTCGCCGTGTACCTCGCTGCTGCTGATGCTGAGCATGGGGTGTACCTTGTTCAGACTCACCCCCGAGGAGGCGCTGCTCGGCGTGAGCCGCCACGCTGCGCGTGCGCTGGGCCTGCACGACCGCGGCAGCCTGGCCGCTGGACTGCGAGCCGATCTGGCGATCTGGCAGATCGATCACCCCATTGATCTGTGTTACCACTTTGGTCAGCGCCCCCAGGTACGCACCGTTCAAGCGGGCCGCTGGCGAGCCAGCGCGCAGGCGCTGCCCGCACCCACCTTTGCCGGGGGTCAGCCATGAGTGAGCTCAGTTTTGATCTTTATCGCGGTCACTTGCCCTTGCTGGTGAGCATGCCGCACATGGGCAGCTTCATCCCCGCCAGGCTGAAGGGCTCACTGCTGCCGCGGGCGCTTGACAGCGAAGACGCCGACTGGCACATGGACCGGCTGTACGACTTTGTCCTGGACATGGGCGCCAGCGTGCTGCGACCGAGAGTCTCGCGCTATGTCATCGACCTCAACCGCCCGCCGGACGACACCCCGATGTACCCCGGTGCGGCAAACACCGAGCTGTGCCCCACTCGCTTCTTCACGGGCGAGCCGATCTATCAGAGCGGCCAAGAACCTTCCGGAGAGGAAAAACTGAGGCGGCGCCATGCCTACTGGCAGCCCTACCACGATGCACTCGGCCAGGAGTTGGCGCGCCTGGTGGCAGAGCATGGCCGAGTGCTGCTTTGGGACGCACACAGCATCCGGTCAGAGCTGCCCTGGCTGTTTGAAGGGCGCCTGCCTGACCTGAACGTGGGCACAGCCAACGGGCAATCGGCCGACCCGGCGATCGCACAGGCGGTGATGGGAGCCTGCACCGAGCAAACGCGCTACAGCCACGTCCTCAATGGCCGCTTCAAGGGGGGCTACATCACACGGCGCTACGGGCAGCCCGCGCAAGGCGTCCATGCCGTTCAGCTCGAGTTGTGCCAAGACCTGTACATGCAAGAATGCGCGCCTTACGCCTATCTGCCCGAACGCGCTGACGTGCTGAGACCGACGCTCGAGCGCATGCTGCGCGCCGGCCTTCAGGCCCTTCATGGGCTGCGCGCATGAAGTTCTGGTGCAGCCACGCCTGGATCGACGGACGCTGGCAGGGCCAGGTCCTGCTGGAGTGCGATCAGCAAGGTTATTGGAGCCGCATCCAAGCCGGCGTGCCGGCTGGCCTGGCCGAGGGCGCGACCCGGCTGGGTCCCACCCTGCCCGGTTTGGTCAATGCGCACAGTCATGCCTTCCAGCGGGCCATGGCCGGACTGGGCGAGCGGATGGACCCCAGTCAGCCCCAGGACGACTTCTGGTCCTGGCGCAATCGCATGTACCGGGTGGCCCATGAGATCGATCCGCAGGCTCTCGAGACGATTGCCACCTGGCTCTACACGGAGCTGCTGAGTCAGGGCTACACCCATGTCTGCGAGTTTCATTACCTGCACCATGCCCCGGGCGGCACGCACTACGACGATGCACAAACCATGAGCTGGGCCTTGGTGCGAGCGGCCGAGCGCAGCGGCATCGGGCTGACCTTGCTGCCCACGCTCTACATGCGTGGCGGCTTTGAGCATGCGCAGATGCTGCCGGGGCAGCTTCGATTCGCCAGCACCCCCGATTTCATTCTTGAAACGCGCCGGCAGGTACTGGCCCATGCACAGCGCATGGACGTGAACGCACTGCTGCACGCCGGCGTGGCCCTGCACTCTCTGCGTGCCGTCGACAAGGCAGCCTTGCTGGAGGTCGCCCAAGCGGCTCAAGATGGCCCCATCCACATCCACGCGGCCGAACAGCAAGGCGAAGTCCAGCAGTGCCTGCAACACCTGGGGCAGCGACCCGTGCAATGGCTGCTCGAACATGCCGGCCTCGGACCCAATTGGCATCTGGTGCATGCCACGCACAGCGATGCGAACGAACTGGCGGGCTTGGCGCAGTGCGGCGCCAGCGTGGTGCTTTGCCCGAGCACTGAAGCCAATTTGGGCGATGGCCTGTGGCCCTTGCCCGGCGGACTCGCGCGGGGCATCCACTGGTCCATAGGCACCGACAGCCATGTCGGCCGCAGCTGGACTGGCGAATTGCGCTGTCTCGAATACGGTCAGCGCTTGACGCTGCAGGCGCGCAACATTGCAGCGCGCAACATTGCAGCGCGCCATGGTGGCCAGGCCAGCAGCGCCGCCGTTTTGTTCGAACGAGCGCTCAGCGGCGGCAGCCGGGCCAGCGGTCTGGCGCTGGCGGGCATCGCCCTGGGCCAGCGCGCCGACCTGCAAGAGCTAGACTGCGAAGACCCCAGCCTGATGGGCTTGCCGGTCGACAGCCTGCTCGATGCCTGTGTGTTTTCAGAGCCCAGCGCCCGGCCTCGTCAGGTCTGGGTGGCTGGGCGACCTGTGACCCCACAGCTGGAACCGCTGCGTCAGCGCTGGCGCGAGCTTCTTGGCCAGTTGTGGCCAGGCCCGCGGCCAGCCTGAGCACCCAAGCACCAGCGACCGCTTCCGTGATTTGATTGAGTTACAACATGTCCATTCTCGAGTTGACCGAACCCAACGTCTTTCTTCGCAACTGCTGGTACGTCGCCAGCCTCTCGCGCGAGGTCGGCCGCCAGCCACGTGCGGTGCGCCTGCTCGACGAGCCGGTGGTGCTGTACCGCCGACAGGATGGCTCTCCCGTCGCCTTGGAAGACGCCTGCCCACACCGCAAACTGCCGCTGTCGATGGGACGCATTAAGGGCGATGCCATCGAATGCGGCTACCACGGCTTGACCTTTGACGGCTGCGGCACCTGCATTGAGGCGCCGACGCAGGAGCGCATCCCGGCCATGGCCAAGGTACGCAGTTATCCCGTGCAAGACCGCTACGGGCTGCTGTGGATCTGGATGGGCCAGCCCGAGTTGGCCGAGCACACGCCTGTGCTGCAGATCGACAACCACGACCACCCCGACTGGCACATGACGGCCGGCGACTGCCTGCCCTGCAAGTGCCATTACCTGTGGCTGGTCGACAACCTGCTCGATCCCTCCCACGTGGCCTGGGTACACCGCAGCACCTTCGCCGCATCCGGAACCGAAGACACGCCACTGCAGGTCCACGCCGACGAACAGGGCGTGATTTGCAGCCGCTGGATGTACGGCCGACCGCCCCCGCCTTTTTACGCGCCCCTGGTCAAGTTCGAGGGGCTGGCCGACCGCCTGCAGCACTATGAGGTGCGACTGCCGTCGATCGCCATCAATCGCAGTACCTTCGCGCCCGCCGGCCTCGGTGGGCCGCAGGCCAAGGACGATCCGCGCATTTACCGCATGGTCTCCTATAACTTCCTGACGCCGGTCGATGCCGACAACACCCTTTACTTCTGGCTGCAGCATCGCAACACCGATACCCAGGATCAGGCGCTGACCGAGCGCATTGCCGCCGGCGCCAAAGCCGCTTTTGAGGAAGATCGACAAATTCTGGAGGCGGTGCACCAAGGCATGAAGAACAAGCGCACGCCATACATCGGCTTACTGCTCGACACCGGCGCAACCCGGCTGCGCAAGGCCTTGGCCGAGCGCATCGAGGCCGAGCGCAGACCAGCCAACACCACCACCCCATCGGAGTCCCCATGATGCAGATCACCCCCGGCCAGCTGAGCTGGGAACAACTGCGTCAAGTTCGCCACGGCCACCAAGCGCTGGACCTCACACCGGCGGTCTGGGCCTCGGTGCTGGCCAGCGCCCAGGCGGTGGCTGAAGTCCTGGCCAGTGGACAGGTGGTCTACGGCCTGAACACCGGCTTTGGCAAGCTGGCCAGCACCCGCATCCCTG
>JAXITB010000084.1:0-8633 GCA_034680305.1 Polaromonas sp.
ACAGCGCCAGATGCACGACGGAAAGCTGAAGGTGGAGTTGGTGCCGCAGGGCACCTTGGTAGAGCGCATCCGCGCGGGTGGATACGGGCTGGGCGGCATTCTCACCCGCACAGGTGTGGGCACCCCAGCCGAGGAGGGCAAGCGCAAGGTGGAAGTTGAGGGGCAGGTGTTTCTGCTGGAGATGCCGCTGCGAGCGCAGTTCGCCCTGGTCCATGCCCGCCAAGCCGACCATATCGGCAACCTCACGTATGCCTTGACAGCGCGCAACTTCAATCCCTTGATGGCCATGGCCGCTGACACGGTGATTGCGGAAGCGCGAGAGTTGGTGCCGGTCGGCGCCATCACGCCGGACCAGGTGATGACGCCTGGTGTGATCGTTGACCACCTTGTTGCCAGGGAGTATGTCCATGGATGAGAAAAAACTCATTGCTCGCCGCGTGGCGCAGGAATTAAAGCCAGGGTCTTTGGTGAACCTCGGCATTGGGCTGCCCACGCTGGTGGCCGCGATGGTGCCGCGCGATGCCGGAATATTTTTTCAATCGGAAAACGGCATCGTGGGCATGCAAGCCATGGCCGAGGAAGGGCTGGAGGCCGAAGATCTGACCGACGCCGGCGGGCGCCCGATCAGCGCGCTGCCGGGCGCCGCGACCTTTGACAGCGCGATGTCTTTCGGCCTGATCCGCGGCGGACATTTGGATGTGACCGTACTTGGTGGCCTGGAAGTGGACCGCCATGGTCGCCTTGCTAACTGGATGGTGCCTGGCAGCAACGTGCCCGGCATGGGCGGGGCCATGGATCTGGTCACTGGCGCGCGGCGTGTGATCGTGGCGATGACGCACACTGCCAAGGGCAAGCCCAAGATCGTGGATATCTGCACCCTGCCTCTGACTTCGGTGCGCCCTGTCGACTTGATCGTGACCGAACTGGCCGTCATTCAACCGACGGCAGACGGTCTTGTGCTTAGGGAAATTGCGCCTGGCATCGAGTTGGCACAGGTTCTGGCGCAAACAAATGCGCAACTTATAGTTCCGGATACGTTGCCCGTCATGCTGGGGTGTGGCGCGGTGACTCTCACCCAGGGGCTCTTGTGAATTGGCAACCGAGCTGGCGCCGCGAGGGAAGTGAGCCTGACTACCGCTTCACTCTAGCCAATGAACGCACCTTCCTGGCCTGGATCCGTACTGCGCTTTCTCTGCTGGCCGGTGGTGTGCTGTTAGTGCAATTTGCCACCCGCCTGTCGCCTCGTATGGCCGTTGTTGCGATAGCCGTGGGTCTGGCTGCGCTGGCTGCACTGCTTTGCGTGCTGGCCTACCTTCGCTGGCGTGACAACGAGATTGCCATGCGCCATGCCCGACCCTTGCCTCAGACGCATGGCATTCCACTGATCGCTATTGCGCTGACTGTATTGGCTCTTGCCCTCTGCGCGGTCCTGCTGTTGTCTGTCTAATGTCTAGCAGTTGCCTGCCAGATTCGGGACTGCAGCGTGAACGCACTGCACTGGCATGGAACCGCACAACCCTGGCGATGCTAGTCAACGCCCTGCTTGTGTTGCGCGCCGGCGTTCAGCAGGAATCAAAATTTATCGCAATGCTCGGGCTAGGGATGCTCGTCAGTGCGGTGGCGTTCGGTTGGTATGCCTTCCATCGAAAAGCGCAACTCTCACAAAGCACCCCCCCGAGTGCGCCGTCCGCCTGGGTCGTACTCATGACGGCGGCTCTTTCTGGATCTGCATGTCTGGCGCTGATAGTGGTTCTATGGACAATCTAGGCGGTGCTTGGTGCGTGGGTGCAAGATCGCTGACCTTGCTGCTTGACTGAAATGCTTTTGAGCAGCCGCTTTGGATCGAAATGCTCGCTTGATTTGACCTGACAGGCGCGATCGAAAAGATGCGGAGCGTTGCGGTCGGTGAGCAGGGGAGGGCAGGCGTACTTCCCGTTCCGCAACCTTTAGCAGGTCTACAACGGCCGCTAGCAGGTCTAGTCCAGCACGGACTTGAACCGTGGTCCGCACCCACCACCATTTCCGCATCTGTTAGTAACGACCCTTGGCAACCCTCAGGTGTCCGTAGGTGCCAGTAAGGCTCCGCGAGTCTCCTGAGGGTCGCTGCTAATTAGCTCCGGTCGTTACGTGCTGATGCACGTTGAGAAGTGCTCCCGCGAAGAGCATCCTCCTCGAACTGCGTGACATCGCACAGGCGATAGCGCACGCGGCCCATCATCTTCATGTAGATCGGGCCAATCTCCTCGCTGCGCCAGCGCTCGAGCGTGCCTTCGGCGACTTGCCAGCGTTCGGCCAACTGGGTCTGGGTCAGGTAGTTGATTTCAGTCATGACGACTCCTTGGTTGAAGCTGCGAAATTGCAGCAACTTAGGATTCGTCACGGGGGTTTGAGGCTTCGGGCTGGGCGCAGTGGAGAACTTGCCGACAGGGAGCTACGGACTGGAAAAGCGAAAGGCCGCAAGGCATAGCGGCCTTTCAGTTTCGGTTGCCGTTATGTGACTGCTTCAGGCTCTTGCCGGGAGCACCGTTCCCCAGCACTCACCGAACCCGATGCGTGCGGCGCCGGGCTTGTCGCACCAGCCACGAATCACGACTGAATCACCGTCTTCCAAGAAGGTTCGGCTCTCCCCGTTGGGCAGGCCGACAGGTCGTTTTCCGCCTTCTGTGAGCTCGATTAAAGCGCCTGCCTGGTCCAGTGTCGGGCCTGACAAGGTGCCGCTGCCAAAGAAGTCACCGGGTAGCAGGTTGCAGCCGTTGACAGTGTGGTGAGCCACCATCTGCGCCACCGTCCAGTACGCATGGCGGTAGCTGGTACGGCAGATTTGCGCGTCGGCTTGGTTCGCGTCGCGCATGCGTTTAGTCTGGAGTCCCACTTGCAGTTGAATGTCCAGGGAGCCCGCCTCGCGATTGGCTGGACTGTCCAGGTAAGGCAGGGGCTGCGGATCGCCCTCGGGGCGGGTAAAAGGCACGCGGTAGGGGGCCAGGGCTTCAAGCGTCACGATCCACGGTGAGAGGGTCGAGGCGAAGTTCTTCGACAGGAAGGGCCCCAGCGGCTGGTACTCCCATCCCTGGATGTCGCGCGCCGACCAGTCGTTGAACAGGCACAGACCGAACACATGGTCCTCGGCTTCGGTCATTGCAATGGGTTCACCCCGGGCATTGCCTGGCCCAATGAAGACGCCCAGTTCCAGTTCAATATCCAGGCGCTTGGAGGGCGCCAGCACGGGTTGCGCCGCGTCGGCTGCCTTGAGTTGGCCTTTGGGCCGGGCGAAGGCCTGGCCGGAGATGCCAATGCTGGAAGCCCGGCCGTGGTATCCGATGGGCACCCATTTGTAATTGGGAAGTAGTGGGTTGTCGGGGCGGAATTGCCGGCCGATGTTGGAGGCGTGGTGCACCGAGGTGTAGAAGTCGGTGTAGTCCCCGATCTGGGCAGGCACGGTGTATTCCACCTCGGCCTGCGGCACGAGGCAGGCTTTTAGCTGCGTCTGCTCGGCGGCGCCCTCGCGAAGCGCGCCTGAGAGTGCCAAGCGCAAGGTACTCCAAGCCACTGGGCCCAGGGCCATCAATGCATTGAGCTTGGGCTGTGCGCCTGCCTGCAGCGCCTGGGCTGCCACACCGCTGAACAAGGAAGTGCCGGAGGCGGCCGCCAAGTCCAGCACCTGATCACCGATGGCCACGCCACCGCGCCAGGGCTCGTCGCGACCTTTGCGCCTGAACACTGCAAAGGGCAGGTTCTGAATCGGGAAATCCGTGCCCGCCGCGTTGGCGCTGGCCACCCAGCTGCGCAGCGCCGGGTCGTGGGTCTCGTTGAGCGTGCTCATGCGTGGCTGCCGTCGTGCATCCAGGCCGCATGCGCGGGAGCGCGCCGGGTTTGGCTCCACTCCTCGAGCATGTCGCGCTTGCACTCGTCGAGCTTCTTCATCATCTCGGGCGTGCCGGTGTCGGCCGCCAGTTCCAGCCGGTGGCCGTTGGGGTCGAAGAAGTAGATGCTCTTGAAGATGGTGTGGCTGGTGGGGCCCAGCACCTCAATGCCTGCGGCCTCCAGCCGCGCCTTGGCGGACAGCAGGGTGTCCACGCTGTCAACCTTGAGCGCCAGGTGCTGCACCCAGGCAGGGGTGTTTTCGTCGCGACCCATCTCGGGCTGGCCCGGCAATTCAAAGAAGGCCAGCACATTGCCGTTGCCTGCGTCCAGGAACACGTGCATGTAGGGGTCGGGCGCTTTGGTCGAGGGCACTTCGTTTTCGGCAATGGCCAGCACGAACTTCATGTCCAGGTGCTTTTCATACCACTCGACGGTCTGCTTGGCGTCCTTGCAGCGGTAGGCGACGTGGTGGATTTTTTCAATCATGGTTGTATCTTTCGTTGTGTGGGTGGCCGTCGCTCAGTCGGCCTGGATGTTGCGTTCTTTGATGATCTTGGCCCAGCGCGCGCGGCCTGCCGCGAGATCGGCTGCGGCCTGTTGCGGCGTGCTGCCCACGGGCTCGATGTCCAGGGCTTTGAGCTTCTCGATCACTGCGCCCGATGCGAGGATCTTGCCCACCTCAGTGCTCAGCAGCGTCACCACGGCCTCCGGGGTGGCTGCTGGCGCCAGCAGCACATAGCCAAACTCGGTGGTGCCTGCGGGATAGCCCAATTCACTCAGCGTGGGCACTGTGGGTGCCAGGGTGGAGCGCTTGGCTCCGGAGACTGCCAGGGCAGTCAGTTTTTTGGCCGCCACATGCTGCGTGACGGACGGCGTGGCAATGAATCCGGCTTGCACTTGGCCGCCAAGCAGATCGACCACCGCCGGTGCATTGCCCCGGTAGGCGATGTGGTTGAGGTCGCCACCGATCAGGGCTTGCAGCGCCTCCATCGTCAGATGGCCAGGGCTGGCGTTGCCTGCGGAGCCGTAGTTCACGCCTTTGCGAGCAGCCTCAACGAACTGCTTGAAGCTGGTCATCCCAGTGGCTGGATTCACTACCAGCATCTGGCTGAAGCGCGCCAGCGTGGCGACAGGTCGCAGGTCTTTTTGGGGGTCAAAGCCCATGCGCTTGCCGTAGAGCTCCGGGTTGGCCGTGATGCTGGTATCCAGAGTGATCAGCAGCGTGTAGCCATCCGGGGTTGCCTTGGTGACCGCCTGGGCGCCGATGTTGCCCGTGGCGCCCGACTTGTTTTCGACAATGACGGGTTGTTTGAGCTGGGTGGCGAGCCGCTCGCCAATCGTGCGGGCAATGATGTCATTGGGTCCGCCGGGCGGGAAGGGAACGACCACCGTGATGGGCTTTGTGGGGTAGGACTGCGCCATCGCGCCGCTGCCGAGCGCGGTGGCGGAAGCGATAAGGATCCCGCACAGAAAGCGCGGCAATGAAGGCTTGGTCATGTTTGTCTCCTCTTGGGGGGTGGGGGGTTGGTGTGCCTAGTGATTGTTCGACTCGGCTGCGGCACGCACAATAGGTGGCGCGACAAAAACATAAAATTAACTTATGAATTCTCGGCATCTCTGGTACCTGCAGCTCATCATCTCCAAGGGAAGCTTCGCAGCGGCGGCTCAGGAGGCGGGCGTGTCCCAGCCTGCGGTGACGCAGGCCATGCAGGTCATGGAGAGCGAGTCGGGCTTGGTACTGTTCGAAAAAAGCGGCCGCCAGAAGCGCCCCACCGCCACGGCCTTGGCACTGGCCCAACATTCGCTGGACTTGCAGGCCAAAGTCCAAAGGCTGGTGGCAGGCCAGGCCGGCGATGCGCCGCTGCGCGCAGGTTTGAGCAGCTTGCGAATCGGCATGGCCCCGGCGGCGGCACTGCTGTATGGTGCCCGCATTGAGGGCGTATGGCGTGAGTTGGAGCCAGACGGCCTGCTACAGATCGTCAGCGGCAGCGCCCCTGAACTGCTGGCAGGGCTGCAGCAACAGGAGCTTGATCTGGTCATCGCGCCCAGGCCACGTCACTACCAGACTGAGAGCCTGCAGCAGCACCAGTTGCACGTCAGCCAGCCGCGCATCTATGCCCGCGCGGGCCATCCGCTGCGGTCCGCCAAATCGCTGCAGGAAATCGCCCAGGCCGGGTGGGCCGTCTCCGGCAGGGGCGGACCGGCCGGGAATGTGATCGAGGAGGCGCACCACGTGCGCCGAATGCCAGCGCCACGTGTTCTGGTGCAGTGCGCCGACTACCCCACCTTGCTCACGCTGGTAGCCCAGAGCGAGTTGCTGTGCGTGGTGCCGCATCCCGCCCTGGTACCCGAGACGCAGCGCGATGCACTTCGCATTTTGCGAATTCACGAGGGTCTGCCCCAGTACGAGGTCTGCCTGTTCTGGGGACCCGCAAGGCCCGGCGTGGAGCCCGAAGTCATTGAAGCGGTGGTTCAGACGCTGACATCCATCCAGGACGTCAAGACTGGCGCCTGAACCCTGGCTCAAGCGATGCGCTTGGGGTTGGGGCTGGTGTCGCTGTGCTCCATGAGCAGCTGCATCATTCGCTGCATCAATGACCATTTGACAGCCTGCGACTGTGGGTCGTCCCACAGATTGACAGTCTCGTTCGGATCGCGGGCGAGGTCGTAGAGCTCGCCCCAGAGTCCTTCGGCAAAAACACTCATGCGGTGCTGCGCGCTCACCAGGGTGCGCACCTTCACGGGCTGCGTGAAGCCCAGGTAGGCCCGCTGCTGGTTTTCCTCGATCAGCACGGCATCCCGGCCGCTGGGCAGGTCGGCTCCATTGCCTGCAAAAAGAGGCTTGCCCTGCATGCCGTTGGGCGGGGCGATACCTGCACGATTCAGGATCGCAGCCGGCAGGTCCATGGACGAGACCAGATCCTGTCGAACGGCAGCCTCTTTAGACACCGATGCCGGCTCGCGCCAGATCATGGGCACCCGCACCAAGCTCTGGTAGTGCAAGGGTCCCTTGAGCACGATGCCGTGATCGCCCATCAGGTCGCCGTGGTCGGAGGTGAAGATCACCACCGTGTTTTCGTCAGCGCCACAGGCCTTCAGGGTCTCCATGACCATGCCAATGCGGTCGTCGATGTTGGTGATCATCCCGTAGGTCAAGGCAATCATTTCCTGCACTTCGCGAACCGAAGCGGCGAACAATCGGGGGCCATCGACCTTGGCCTGCCCCTGGCGACGCTCGTCATGCAACCACTGGACATGCGGTGCAGGCTCTGCACCCTCTTTCATGGTCGCGGGCACGGGAATGTCCTCGGGTTTGTACATGTCCCAGTAGCGCCCCGGAGGCGTCCAGGGATGGTGAGGGTCCGGGAAAGAGCACATCACGGCAAACGGCTGATCCGGCCGCTCGGCGACATGCTTGGTAATCCATTGGCTGGTCTGGTCAGCGATGAAGTGCGTCGGGTAAGTGAATTCGTCGAGCTTGGTTTTCCAGGCCTGTGGTGCCTGGTAACGTGGATCATGCTCGCCGTGCTCACGACCGATCTGTTGCGCCAGCTCCGGATGCTCGGCCTTCAACCAGCGCAGCCAATCGCCAAAGCATTCATCAGCATGGTGGTTGCACAAGACCACGTCCTGGAAGCCGTAGTACGGCAGAGTGAGCTTGTGGGCGGGATCTTCCCAGCGTGAGCGCAGCTCCTGCTCATAGGCCGCCTCAGGATAGAGCTCGCGCCGGGCCTCGCTGTAGTGTTTGGACTTTTCCGTGCCAGGCGGTTGCACTGCCGGAGGCAGCACCGGTGGCTTGTCTTCCATGACCTGCAGGTGGCTCTTGCCGATCAGTGCCGTGCGGTACCCGAACTCGGAGAGCAGGTCCGTAAAAGTCACAGACTCGAGGGGTAGCGGCACACCGTTGCTTCGGCCGCCATGCACAGAAGGCATCCGGCCCGTCATGATGGAGCCGCGGTTAGGCATGCACACCGGGTTGGCCACATAGGCCCGATCAAAGCGGGAGCCGGATTGGGCCAGCGCATCGATGTTCGGCGTGCGAACGATGGGATTTCCATAGCAGCCCAGGTGGTCAGCCCGGTGCTGGTCGGTGATGAAGATAAGGAAGTTCGGTTGCATTGCGCGTCTCCGTCAGAGTTGATTTCGGGGTTGAGGCGATTGTTCATCTCAAGATGCGTTGCCCCTACAGGTCAGCCCCTTGAAACATAACTCTGACTTATGTTTTTTGCCTGCGCGCGCTTGTTTCCCTGAGAGCCCGTCCAGACAATGGTTGGACCGCGGCGCCCATCACTACACGGCTTCGCATCAACTGCTTAGAAACATGAAAACACTGACGACTGCACGCGGCAGAAACGCCCCAGCAGCAATAGAAAGCGAGTGCGCATGACCAAGACTGTCAAGGCCGCGGAATTGATTGAACGCATTCCCGATGGGGCGACCCTGATGGTCGGCGGATTCATGGCTGTCGGTTCACCTCAACGCCTCATTGACGAACTGGTGCGCCAAGGCAAGAAGGATTTGACGCTGATCGTCAATGACACGGCCCGCCCCGGCGTGGGTGTGGGCAAGCTGATCTCTGCGGGCTTGGTCAGGCAATTGGTTACCAGCCATATCGGTACCAATCCCGAGACACAGCGCCAGATGCACGACGGAAAGCTGAAGGTGGAGTTGGTGCCGCAGGGCACCTTGGTAGAGCGCATCCGCGCGGGTGGATACGGGCTGGGCGGCATTCTCACCCGCACAGGTGTGGGCACCCCAGCCGAGGAGGGCAA
>JAXITB010000085.1:0-8630 GCA_034680305.1 Polaromonas sp.
CTGATCTTGCGCACCGCGTGCAGCACCGTGGTGTGGTCGCGCCCGCCAAACAGCTCGCCGATCTCGGGCAGGCTCTTCTGCGTCATCTCCTTGGCCAGGTACATCGCGATCTGGCGCGGCCTGGCAATGCTGGCCGGTCTCTTTTTAGAATACATGTCGGCCACCTTGATTTTGTAAAAATCGGCGACAGTCTTCTGAATGTTTTCAACTGAAATCTGTCGATTCTGAGTCGACAACAGATAACGCAAAGCCTCGCGGGCGAGCTGGATCGAAATGTCCTTCTGGTTGAAGCGCGAATACGCCAGGATCTTGCGCAGGGCGCCTTCGAGCTCGCGCACATTGGAGCGGACGTTCTTGGCCACGAAAAAAGCGACCTCTTCGGGCATGATCGCCGCTTCGATCTCGGCCTTGCGAATCAGGATGGCCACCCGCATTTCAAGTTCGGGCGGTTCAATGGCCACGGTCAGCCCCGAGTCGAAGCGTGAGACCAGCCGCTCATGGATGTCCGTCAGGCCCTTGGGGTAGGTGTCGCTGGTCATCACGATGTGCGACTTTTTGGCCAACAAGGCCTCGAAGGCGTTGAAGAACTCTTCCTGGGTCCGGTCTTTGTTGGCAAAAAACTGCACGTCATCGATGAGCAGCAGATCCAGGGAGTGGTAGCGCTGCTTGAATTCGTCGAAAGTCTTGCGCTGGTAGGCCTTAACCACATCAGAGACAAATTGCTCTGCGTGAATGTAGAGAACTTTGGCGCCTGGGTTGTCGGCCAGCAATTTGTTGCCGATGGCATGAACCAGGTGGGTCTTGCCCAGACCGACCCCACCGTAGATGAACAAAGGGTTGTAGAGTTGACCGATGCTGCTGGCCACGTGCATGGCCGCAGCGCGGCCCATGCGGTTGGCTGTGCCTTCGATCAGGGTCTCGAAGGTCAATGCTGAGTTCAAACGGGTCTTGAAACCACCAACGGTCTCGTCGACCGGCATCAGCCCCAAGGGCTCGGTCAAGGGGCTTAAGTCTTGATTGATAGGACTAGCTCTGACGGGCTTTTCCTTAGGAGTAATGACTAACTCCAGACGCATCGGCAGCCCACTCAGGCGCTCCAGCAAGGCCTGGATCTGTTGGGCGTATTGGGCACGGATCCAGTCCAGCTTGAAGCGGTTGGCCACCATCAAGGTGAGCTTGGATTGATCTGGATGCAGTTGGACAAGCAGTGGCTTGATCCAGGTGTTGAACTGCTGTTCAGGCAGGTCCCGCGCCAAATGGTCCATGCAACTGAGCCACAGATCGGGCCCTTGCGTCGTGTCGGAAGCCTCATTCATGGGCAGGGGAATCGGGGGTTCGGTGAAGCCGACCGCCAGGGTGGCTTGTGGATAGGATGTTCTTGAGAGGCCCGACAGTGTACCCCCGAGAGTGACTTATCCACAATCTGATGGCGGCAGCGTTTTTCCGCTTGACGCCAGCTCGAAGCGATGCGCAGCAGGCTCAGTTCTAAGGCAAAGCCGCGGGGCTTTCTTGTCAGTGGCAGACGAATGAGCCATAATCGCGGGTTTTCTGTTTGAAGATCCAGGCGGCTTGAAAGGGCCAGCTTGGGCACTCGGTGCGGCAGCTGGTTCGGGCTCCAAGCATCCGGTCAGAGTCGGTCTGGACAGAGCCCCGAACGAATTTCCCTCGAGGATTCATCATGAAACGCACTTATCAACCCTCCAAAGTCAAGCGTGCCCGCACCCACGGTTTTCTGGCCCGCATGCGCACCCGGGGCGGCCGCGCCGTCATCAATGCGCGCCGCGCCAAAGGCCGCAAGCGCCTGGCCGTCTGACCAGCTGATTTGCTGCGGGCCAGGCTTTGAACCGGCTGAAAACCCGCGCGCAGTTTGATGCCGTGCTCAGTGGCACGGTTTTGGCCAGAACGCATCATTTCGTCCTTCACGGGTGCAGCCAGACAAGGTCTCCGGTCGGTAATCGGCCTGATGAAGCACAAGAGTCCGTTTTTCTTCCACGCCAAGGTGCCTGCATAGGCGCCATGGTTCCCAAGCGATGGGCACGTCGGGCAGTGACAAGAAATCTGGTCAAGCGACAAATCTACAGTCTGGCGCAGGATCATTTCCCGGGCGATCAAGCTTGGGCCTATGTGGTTCGTTTGCGTCAGGGTTTCGCGACCAAGCAGTTCCCCGCCGGGTCTTCCTTGGCGCTCAAGCTGGCCGTCCGGCAGCAGTTGCTGGCCTTGTTTTCGACCGCCCGTCAGTCATGCTGAGCCGTCTTCTTCAGTGGCCAGTGCAAGTGCTGATCGGTCTGGTCAAGGGCTACCGCTTGTTGCTCAGCCCAAGCCTGGGCTCGTCCTGTCGTTTTGAACCCACCTGCTCGCTGTATGCCATCGAGTCCTTGCAACAGCACGGTGCGGCGGGCGGCAGTTATCTCACCTTGCGCCGACTGGTTCGTTGTCATCCTTGGTGTGAGGGCGGCCATGATCCGGTACCCTCGCGTCTTTTTGGCTCACTGACCCAGGGGCCGATTTCCTCTCCCAACAAGAAGTCCTCATGAACGATATCCGTCGAACCATTTTGTGGGTGATTTTTGGCTTTTCCATGGTGCTGCTTTGGGATCAGTGGCAGATCCACAATGGTCACAAGCCCACGTTTTTCCCGCAGCCGGCGCCGCCGGCAGCCAAGTCGGCGGCGCCCGCTTCTTCCGCAGATGCGCCGGTGCCCTCGGCACCGAATGCGGCCGTACCGTCGGCCGGTGTGGGTGCCGTGCCTTCAGCCGGTGGCTCCGTCCCGGCTTCGGCGGGCAGCCAAGCAAGCGCCGCCCAGCAAGCGCGGCAACGCGTCGAGGTCAAGACCGACGTGCTGACCCTGAGCTTTGACACCGAAGGCGGCTCGCTGGTTCGCTCGACCTTTGCCAAGTACGCTGACCTCAAGGCCGCCGACAAGGGCTTTGTCATGTTTGACGAAAGCAAAGACCGCGTTTACCTGGCACACACGGGTCTGATCGGCGTGCCAGGCAACTCTTTGCCCAACCACAAAACGGCCATGAATCTGGTGCCTGGCGAGCGCCAGCTCAAGGACGGTCAGGACACGCTCGAAGTTCGTTTTGAGTCGCCAGAAGTCGGCGGCGTCAAGCTGGTCAAGACCTATGTGCTCAAGCGCGGTGCCTATGACATCGCGGTGCGCCACGAGATCATCAACGTGGGCGCAGCGCCAGTCAGCGCGCAGCTCTATCTGCAACTGGTGCGTGACGGCAACAAGCCCGAGGGCGAGTCGGCGTTTTATTCCACCTTCACCGGCCCGGCCATTTATACCGAGGCCAAGAAATACCAAAAGGTGGAATTTAGCGACATCGAAAAGGGCAAGGTCGAGGCAGAAAAGCAAGCCGATAACGGCTACATCGCCATGGTGCAGCACTATTTCGCGTCGGCCTGGCTTTTGGCCCAAGGCGTGCAGCGCGACATCTTTTTGCGCAAGATCGACAACAACCTGTATGCCGTCGGCATGATCGCCGCCGCTGAAACGCTGCCCGCTGGCGGCAGCAAGACGCTCGAGGCCCGTCTTTTTGTGGGCCCGCAGGAAGAGAAAACGCTGGAAGCCATCGCGCCTGGCCTGGAACTGGTCAAGGACTACGGCTGGTTCACCATCCTGGCCAAGCCCCTGTATTGGCTGCTCTATGAGTTGCACAAGGTCATTCAGAACTGGGGTTGGGCCATCGTGGCTCTGGTGCTGCTCATCAAGATCGCGTTTTACTGGCTCAATGCCAAGGCCTATCAGAGCATGGCCAAGATGAAGGCCATCAATCCGCGCATCATGGAAATGCGCGAGCGGCTCAAGGACAAGCCGCAAGAAATGCAAATGGCCATGATGAAGATCTATCGCGAAGAGAAGGTCAACCCCATGGGCGGCTGCTTCCCGATCATGGTGCAGATCCCGGTCTTTATTGCCCTGTACTGGGTGCTGCTGTCGAGCGTTGAGATGCGCAACGCCCCATGGGTGGGCTGGATCAATGACTTGTCAGCACCCGACCCCTATTTCCTCTTGCCCATCGTGATGACGCTGACGACGCTGCTGCAGACGGCGCTGAACCCGGCGCCGCCCGATCCGCTGCAAGCCAAGCTGATGTGGTTCATGCCGCTGATCTTCAGTGTGATGTTCTTCTTTTTCCCGGCCGGTCTCGTCTTGTACTGGATCACCAACAACATCTTGTCCATTGCCCAGCAATGGGTGATCAACACCCGCATGGGTGTGCCGCCGCAGTTCAATCTGCCTAAGTTCAAGTAAGCCAAAGGGCCCTTCGCCCGCCAGAGAGGGTGCGAGGGTCTCTTGGCACTGGTCTTCTGGGGTTGCGCAAGTCCCCAAGCGCGCTTGTCATCGGAGGTCGCCTTGTTCGCCCGCCACCAGGACCCCATCGTCGCGATAGCCAGCGCCCCCGGTCGGGGTGCGGTGGGCATCGTGCGTGTGTCGGGACGGGGGCTCGCGCCCCTCGCACGCACGCTCACCGGCCGAGACTTAGTCCCGCGCGTGGCCAGCTACGGGCCCTTTCTGGATTCGGGGGGTCGGGCCATCGATCGTGGGTTGGCGCTTTTCTTTCCCGCACCGCACTCTTACACCGGTGAAGATGTGCTCGAGTTGCAGGCCCATGGCGGGCCAGTGGTCCTGCAGTTGCTGCTGCAGCGCTGTTTGCAGGTTGCGGCACAGTCTGAGCCAAAAACCGGGCAAATTTTGTTGCCGGGTTTGCGCACAGCCCAACCCGGCGAGTTCACCCAAAGGGCTTTTCTCAACGACAAGATCGACTTGGCGCAGGCCGAGGCGATCGCCGACCTGATCGACGCCAGCACCGAAACAGCAGCCCGTTCTGCGGCTCGGTCCTTGTCGGGTGAGTTTTCGCAAGAAATTCAGGCCTTGCTCGACCAGCTCATTCATCTGCGCATGCTGGTGGAGGCAACGCTCGATTTTCCCGAGGAAGACATCGACTTCATCGAGCAGGCCGACGCGCGCGGCCAGCTCGAGCGCTTGCAGCAGCGCCTGGCCTCGGTGATGCAACGCGCCCAACAAGGCGCCATCTTGCGCGAAGGCATCAAGGTGGTGATCGCGGGCCAGCCCAATGCGGGCAAGAGCTCGCTGCTCAATGCCCTGGCCGGTGCCGAGCTGGCCATCGTCACACCGATAGCCGGCACCACCCGCGACAAGGTCTCACAGCTGATACAGATCGAGGGCGTGCCCCTGCATGTGGTCGACACCGCAGGTCTGCGCGATCCGCAAGGGCCGGACGTCGACGAGGTCGAAAAAATCGGCATTGCGCGGGCCTGGGCTGAAATTGGCACCGCCGATGCGGTCCTCTTTTTGCACGATTTGCCGCGTCACCAAGGCAAGGACGAAGCCGCCCGCGCTTACCGAGCCGCCGATGCGGTCATTGCACAGCTGTTGGCCCGCCAACTGCCCGCTGCCACGCCCGTGCTGCAGGTCTGGAACAAGATTGATTCGGCCGAATCCGGCTCGCAGGCGCCAGGCTTGCAGATTTCAGCCAAGACCGGCCAAGGGCTGGCCGAGCTGCGCGGCGAACTGCTGCGCATCGCCGGCTGGCAATCTCAACCCGAAGGCGTTTTCATGGCCCGTCAGCGCCATGTGCAGGCGCTCGATGCGGTGAACGCGCAGCTCCATCTGGCGCAAGAGCAACTGAAGGTGCCCGCCCCAGCCCTTGACCTTTTGGCCGAAGACTTGCGCCAGGCCCAGATCGCACTCGGTCAGATCACCGGTGAGTTCACGCCAGATGACTTGCTCGGCGAGATCTTTTCCAAGTTCTGCATCGGCAAGTAGGTCCCGCGGCGTGCAGGGCCTGTGCTCGCTACACTGGCCCGCTACATCAAGGAGCCATCCCCATGAAATCGCGCGCCGCAGTGGCCTTCAAGGCCGGCCAAGCCCTGCAGATCGTCGAGATTGACGTCGCTCCGCCGCGCAAGGGCGAAGTGCTGATCAAGGTCACCCACACCGGGGTGTGCCACACCGACGCCTTTACCTTGTCCGGCGACGACCCAGAGGGGCTTTTTCCCGTCGTGCTGGGTCACGAGGGTGCAGGCATCGTGGTCGAGGTCGGCGAGGGCGTCACCAGTGTCAAGCCCGGCGACCATGTGATCCCGCTTTACACGGCCGAATGCGGCCAGTGCCTGTTTTGCAAGTCCGGCAAGACCAATTTGTGTGTGGCCGTTCGTGCCACCCAGGGCAAGGGGGTCATGCCCGACGGCAGCAGCCGCTTTTCCTACCAGGGCCAGCCGATCTTCCACTACATGGGCTGCTCGACCTTCAGCGAGTACACCGTGGTGGCCGAGGTTTCCTTGGCCAAGATCCGGCCTGATGCCAATCCCGAACAGGTGTGTTTGCTGGGCTGCGGCGTGACCACCGGACTGGGCGCGGTCAAGAACACGGCCAAGGTACAGCCCGGCGACACGGTCGCCGTCTTTGGCCTGGGCGGCATCGGTCTGGCGGTGGTGCAGGGTGCCAAGCTGGCCCGGGCCGGCCGCATCATTGCGATCGACACCAACCCGAGCAAGTTCGAGCTGGCCCGCACCTTTGGCGCAACCGACTGCGTCAACCCCAAAGACCACGACAAGCCCATCCAACAAGTGATCGTGGAGATGACCGGCTGGGGCGTGGACCACAGCTTCGAGTGCATCGGCAACACGCAGGTGATGCGTGCCGCGCTGGAGTGTGCACACCGCGGCTGGGGGCAGTCGGTGATCATCGGCGTAGCTGGCGCGGGTCAGGAAATCTCCACCCGCCCCTTCCAGCTGGTCACCGGCCGTCGTTGGCTGGGCACCGCCTTTGGCGGCGTCAAAGGCCGCAGCGAGTTGCCTGGCATGGTCGATGACGCCATGGCCGGTCGCATCGAATTGGCCCCCTTCGTCACCCACACCATGGGCCTGACGGAGATCAATCGGGCCTTCGACTTGATGCACGAGGGCAAGTCCATCCGGACGGTGGTGCACTTCTGAGTGCGCCCGTCCGGGCCGAGGATGTTCGGGCACGCCCACTTCCTTGGTATTTCTACTAGTAGACATGTCAACCATCTGTGCCCGACAGTCGGTGTGGGTCGCGCGCCGTTTCGGGTGGGCGGTCAACACATTCAACGAGGAGGAGACAAACATGGGCTTTAGCATGAATTGGTGGCGCGGCGCACTGGTGGTGGTCGGCATGGTTGGGGTGGCGCAGGCACAGACGGTCAAGGTCGGCATCATCGGTCCGTTCTCTGGCCCGTTTGCTCACTATGGCACCTTGTTTAAGGCCGGTGCAGAGGCCTATGTGGCCAGCCAAGGCGGCAAGCTGGCCGGCCAGAACATTGAGTTCGTTTGGCGCGACGAGGGTGGGCCCAATCCCGCCAACACCCGCACGCTGGCGCAAGAGCTGGTGGTCAAGGACAAGGTCGACTACATCGGCGGCATCGTGTTTTCGCCAAATGCCACAGCCGTTGCGCCGGTCATTCAGGAGTCGAAGACACCGATGGTGATCTTCAACGCCGCCACCAGCGACATCACCACCAAGTCGGATTACTACATCCGCACCAGCTACACCCTCTGGCAGGTCACGGTCCCGGCGGCTCAGCACGCGGCCAAGAAGGGCTACAAGCGGGTCGTCACTGCCGTATCAGACTACGCGCCGGGCATTGATGCTGAAACAGCATTCAAAGCGGAGTTTGCCAAGTCCGGCGGTCAGGTGATCGAGTCCATCCGCATGCCGGTGCGCACCACCGATTTCGCGCCTTTTGCGCAGCGCATCAAGGCCAGTGGCGCGCAGGCGGTCTATGTCTTTCTGCCCGGTGGCCCGCCTAACCTGGGTTTCGTCAAGGCCTACCAAGAAAATGGCCTGCGGCAGGCAGGCATCGAGTTTCTTGGCACCGCCGAGACCGACGAGTTCGACCTGCAGAAGTTTGGCGACAGCGCCCTGGGCCTGACGACCTTGTTTCATTACTCTGGGGCGCGCGACAGTGCGGCCAACAAGGCTTTTGCCGCGGCCGTGGCCAAGCAGAACAAGGACGCGGTGCTCAATTACGCCACCGTGGGCGCCTGGGATGGCATGTACGTGATCCACAAAATGATCGAGGCCACCGGTGGCAAACGCGATGGTGACAAAGCCATGGCAGCGGCCAAAACGCTGCGTTGGGAAAGCCCGCGCGGGCCGGTCTCTATCGATCCCAACACGCGGCATATCACGCAAAACGTGTACCTGCGCGTGGTGGAAAAAGGCGCGGGTGGCCTGCTCATCAACAAGGAAGTGCAGACCTTCCCCGCCCAAGTCGATCACGGTCTGGTCAAGTAAGGCCTGCGGCACATACGGGTGAGTGACGATGGGCATGCTGGCCAACATCCTGATCGATGGCATCGCCTACGGCATGGTGCTGTTCATCATTGCGGTGGGCCTGTCCGTCACCCTCGGGCTGATGCGCTTCGTCAACCTGGCCCATGGCGCTTTTGCCATGACCGGGGGCTACCTGGCGGCTTGGCTGGTGGGCGCGCAGGGCTGGCCTTTTGCAGTCGGTGTGCTTACTGCCGTGGTTTTGACGGGGTTGATTGGCGCCTTGCTTGAGGCCCTGGTGCTGCGCCGTCTCTATCGCCGCAGCGAACTGCAGCAGGTGCTCTTCACCATTGGCCTGACCTTC
>JAXITB010000086.1:0-8608 GCA_034680305.1 Polaromonas sp.
CGCCGGTCATGGTTTGCTGGCCGGTTTCGACCAATGTCACGCGCGAGGGCTCGGTGCGGCTGCGCAGCAGGGTGGTCTGGCCTTCGCGCATGTCAAAGCGCACGTCGGCGCCGTCGAGCCCGTAGTCGCGGAAAAACTGCTTGATGACATGGCCCTTGTAGCCGCAGCAGATCACAAAGTCATGCAGGCCATGGGCCAGGTAGCTCTTCATGATGTGCCACAAGATGGGCTTGCCACCGATCTCCACCATGGGCTTGGGGCGCACCTGGCTTTCTTCGCTGATGCGTGTGCCGAGTCCGCCGGCCAGAATGACCACTTGCATGCCGGTTCCTTGGTTTGTGGAGGCAGCCTGGGCTGCCGAGGGGGCGCGAGCACCGCTGGTGCTCATTTCGGGGGTGAGGTCGCGCATGGGCCGCTGGGGTGTCCTGGTTTGGTGGATGGGGTCAGGCCAGGCGCTGCGCCGGCGAGAGGTTTGCGCTGGCCAGCTGTTCGATCACCAGGCGCCGCACATCGGCTTGGGGGTCGTCGGGGAACTTGCGCGCAAACCAGGCGGGTGAGCGGCGCAGGGCTTCGAGCTGGTCGGTGCCAAAGACGCCGGGGTGGGCACCATCGAAGCGGGCGATCAGGTGATTCATGGGGCCGCGCCGAGGGCGCAGGTGCATGAGCAGGCTAGGCAGCAAAAACTCTTCGGCGATGTGCATGCGTGCGAATCGATCACGCAGCCCCGGCTGCCGATAGGCGCGCACCAAGCCGTCGATGATGTGACGGCGTGCGCCAAACCACACGCTGCCGTAATGCAGGGCCAAGCCCTGCGTTTCGCTGCGACCGCAGCGCGCTGGCCGGCCCAGGGCGCGCAATGGCCAGCCGGCTAGGCCAGCCCAGGCCGAACTCGAGCGGCCGGTGCGCAGCCAGACGCCGGCCTCGTCGCGCCGGCCCGCGCTGTCGCCGTAGTAGATGTTGACCAAGCGTCTGGCGATGCGGTGGCCCAGGCTGCCTTCGGCGGTCCAGGCGCGGTAGCCCACCGACAGGTGGGCGTCGGGGTCGCGGCTGAGGTCGATGGCGTCAAAGTGCGCGTCGTGCGTGCCGCTGACATGGCGCTCAAAGTCGGCCAGCGGTTTGATCGGCAGGCAGGTCGGGCTGAGCAGTTGCAGGTAGTCGAAGTCGGTGTGGTTCAGCGCATGCTGCAGGCTGTGGAAGATGCCATCGACAAAGCCGAACTCGGCCCAGCCGGTACGCACCGGATCCGGCACGAATTGCACCTGCGGCGTGCACAGGGCGAACTGCGGGGTTTGGGCGAAGTCGTGGTGCACCAGCACCGGGTGCGGCCAAAGTGCCTGGGCCAGTTGATCCACCGTGCCGGGCTCGGCCACCGCCGACATCACCACAAACACCAGGCGGGCCGGTCGGCGCGGTGCTGGCATGGTCAAGCGTGGCTGGCTGGGCGCCGTACGCTGCTCGGCGCTTGGCAAGGTGCTGGCGGCCCTTTGGGCAAGCCCCTGCACCCGGCTCAGAGGGGCTTGCGTCGTGGCCAATGTGATGCCCGGCATGTTGGTGTGAATCGATCGGCTGTGGATGGATGAACTGATTCTGGGCAGGGCGAGCCGATGGCTCAATCCCCCTTTCAGGCAGTCGCGCCCCTGGGCCACAGGGCGGTGGCGCGCAGGCCGACAGCCGTTTGTAGGCCCCGCGCTCGGCAGCGCCTGGGCGGTGCCGAGCGGTGCCCTGCCTGCGGTTGATGAGCCAGGTTTCAGGCACCGGTGCGCTCGGTCATTTTTTGTTCCCACTGCCAGGCGTGACTCATGATGGTGTGCAGGTCGCTGTGGCGCGTTTGCCAGCCCAAGTGCTGACGGGCCCGGCGCGGGTCGGCGACCAGGCGGGCCGGATCGCCCGGTCGGCGGGGGCCGTGAAACACCGGCACGCTGCGGCCGGTGACTCGCTCGGCCGTGGCGATGACTTCTTTGACCGAGTAGCCCTGGCCGTTGCCCAGGTTGTAGGCTTGCGAGGAGCCGCCCGCCAGCAGGCTTTGCAGGGCCAGCCAATGGGCTTCGCACAGGTCGTTGACATGCACATAGTCGCGGATGCAGGTGCCGTCGGGCGTGTCGTAGTCTTCGCCGTGCACCATCACATGGGCCCGGCGGCCGCTGGCCGCTTGCAGCACCAGCGGGATGAGGTGGGTTTCGGGCTGGTGGCGTTCGCCCAGCTCGCCCTGCGGGTCGGCACCGGCGGCATTGAAATAGCGCAGGCACACCGAGCGCAGGCCGTCGGCACGGTCGCAGTCGGCCAGAATTTGCTCGACCATCAGCTTGCTGCGCCCGTAGGGGTTGATGGGCTGCTGCGGATGGGCTTCGTCGATGGGGCTGTACTGGGGTTGCCCAAAGGTGGCAGCGGTCGATGAAAACACCAGCCGCGCCACACCGTGTGTGCGCATGGCTTGCAGCAGCGTCAGGGTGTGGGCCAAATTGTTCTGGTAATAGCGCAGGGGCTGGGTGACCGATGCGCCCACTTCAATGAAGGCGGCAAAGTGCATCACGGCCGCAAAGCGCTGGCGGGAAAACAGGCGGTCGAGCAGTGGGGCGTCACCCATATTGCCTTCGACCAGCGCGCCCCAGCGCACCGCCTCGGCGTGCCCACCAGACAGGTCGTCCAGGGTGGTGACTTGGTAGCCGGCGTGCGCCAGGCGCTTGAGCATGTGCGAGCCGATGTAGCCGGCGCCGCCGACCACGAGAACATGAGGGGGGTTGGGGGTCGATGAGGTGCGGGCGGTGGCCATGGGCTGCGGAGCGAGTCTGAGGGTGGCAAGCCCTTGAGCCTAGGAGGGGCCCGCCCTGGGGCCGGGTCAGACATCAGCTTGCGAGAGCCTGGGCCAGTGGCGCGACTGCTTGCCGGCGTGCGGCGGGATCAATCGGCCGGCCCTTTGACTCAGGTTCGGTGGCAGAGGCTCACTTCCAGCCATAGGCTGGTGTGGCTGACGACCGCTGACCCGAGCTGGCCTTCGGGTTTGCCCCCGCTTGTGCCCGGCCGCAGGCAGGGCGTATGATCGTCTCTGTAATGAATCGCTGATTCACCTATGAATCAAAAAACCACTTCCTCTGACGGGCCACCTGCCGCGATTGAATTCATCGGCGTGGACAAGCGCTTTGCGGCCCGTGGTCGGTCGGCCGAGGTGCTGGCGGTGCGTGACATCCACTTTCGCATCGCGCAGGGCGAGGTGGTGTCAATCATCGGTCCTTCGGGCTGTGGCAAGAGCACCTTGCTCAATATGGGGGCCGGTCTGTCTCGGCCGTCGGCCGGTGTGGTCAAGGTGGGGGGCGAGCCGGTCACCGGGCCGAACAAGCATGTGGCCTTCATGTTGCAGAAAGACCTGCTCATGCCCTGGCGCACCATTGCCGAGAACGTGGAGTTCGGGCTCGAGTTGCGCGGCGTGCCGGCGGCCCAGCGGCATCAGATTTCTCAGCGACTCTTGCAGCAGTGCCACTTGCAAGGCTTTGACAAGCACTACCCCAATCAGCTGTCAGGCGGTATGCGCCAGCGGGCAGCCATGGCTCGCACTCTGGCGGTCGATCCACTGGTCTTGCTGATGGACGAGCCGTTTTCTGCGCTTGATGCCCAAACCAAGATGATCTTGCAGCAGGATCTGGCGCAAACCGTGGCCCGCGAGGGCAAGACGGTGGTCTTCATCACCCACGACCTGTCCGAGGCCGCAGCCCTGTCCGACCGGATTTTGGTGATGAGCGAGCGTCCCGGCACTTTCATTGAAGAGATCGTGGTGGACATGCCCGACCGCGACAACCCGATGCAGCGGCGCAAGCATCCGCGCCTGGCTGACCTGGTCTCCCAGTTGATGGCCTTGCTCAAGCTCGACGCCCATTCCGAAGTGCACTGATTTTTCACCCCCACCCATCCCCTTGAAGGAGCCTGCCATGAAAGCCTCTCCCGTCTTCATCACCAAGCGACTGACCTGTGCCAGCTTGCTCGCTGCCGCCTTGCTGGCTTCGGCCGGCGTCAAGGCCCAGCCTTTGCAGGAAATCACCTATTTGCTGCCGGCGCCGGCCACGCTGCCGGCCTTTGGGCCCTGGATGCTGGCTCAGGCCAAGGGCTACTACAAGGCCGAAGGCTTGGACGTGAAGTTTGTCTCTGCCCGCGGCGGCGTCGATGTGGCCAAGCAGGTGGGCGCAGGCAATGCGGTCATTGGCGGGGCCATTGGTGACACGCCCATCATCGCGCGCGCTCAGGGCATTCCGGTCAAGGCGGTGGCCGTGCTCGGCGCCGGCTCGCTCATGCAGCTGGTCAGCCACAAGGACGAGCGCATTGAAAGCCCGCGCGAGCTCAAGGGCAAGACGGTGACGGTGCTGGCCTATACCGACACCACCTATTACGCCTTGCTGGGCATGCTCAGCAAGGTGGGCCTGACCAAGAACGACGTGAACATTCAGGCCGCTGGCCCCGCAGGGGTTTGGCAGCAGTTTGCCGCCAAGAAGGCGGTGGCCATGGCCGGTGTGCCCGATTGGACCGCCACCGTGATGGAGCAGGGGCTGCAGGTCGACATCTTGCCGGCCGATGTGTACTTCAAGAGCATGGCACAGGCCATCTTGGCCTCTGACGAGACCATTCAGAAAAACCCCCAGCTGATCCAGAAGCTGGTGCGCGCCACGATCAAGGGCATGAAGGACATCATGGCCAACCCCAAGGCGGCCGCCGAGGTCTATGCGCAGCATGTGCCGGTGCACAAGGGCAAGGAGGCCAGCGTGCAGAAGGCCTTCGAGATGTTCAATCAGTACGTCTATGCCAAGCAAAAGATGCCCGGCATGATGGACGAGGCCCGGCTGGCTGAACTGCAGAAGTTCTATGTGAGCAATGGCGTGGTGCCCAAGGAGGTGCCGGTCAAGGAGCTTTACACCAACCAGTTCGTCGGCAAGTGATTCGTCTGGATTAACGCCACCGCATGAACCGCGACAAGCTGATCACCTACGCCTGGAGCCTGGCTCTCTTGCTGGTCTTTGGGCTGGCCTGGGAGTTCCTGCCGGGGTGGCTGGGGGTGCCGGCCTTCGTGCTGCCGCCGCCCAGCCAGGTGTGGAGCGAGTTCTTGCGCTTGTGGGCGGCCGAACGCTTGCTCTGGCACGCCGGCATCACCGCCTTTGAGGTGGTGGTCGGCTTTGTGCTGGGCTCCTTTTTGGGGGCGGTGATCGGCTATGCGCTGGGCATGTCGCCACGGGTGGAGGCGGTGCTCTCGCCTTATTTGCTGGCCTTGCAGATCGCGCCCAAGGTGGCTTTTGCCCCGCTTTTTGTGATGTGGCTGGGCTACACCATCTACCCCAAGATCCTGGTGGCGGTGCTGATTGTGTTCTTTCCGGTGCTCATCAATGTGTTGTCTGCCATGCGCACCATGGACGGCGACCTGATCAACCTGGCGCGCTCGTTTTCAGCCACGCGCTGGCAGGTGTTTCGCATGGTCGAGTTCCCGACCACCTTGCCGCCGCTGTTTTCAGGGTTGCGCATCGCCAGCACCTTGGCCGTCATTGGCGTGGTGGTCGGCGAATTGGTGGGCGGCAACATGGGCCTGGGTTATCTGCTGGTCTTTTTCGAAGGGCAGGGCAACACCGCCGGCGTCTTTGGCGTGATTGGCGCACTCACCGTCATTGGCATCTTGGCCTATTACGCGGTGGTGCTGGCCGAGGCGCGGGTGCTGCATTACCTGTCCAGCGCCGACCGGGCCGGGATGTGAGGCCAAAAGTCATGAGCCAAGAATTGCGATTAGACGGCCACCGCGTGCTGGTCACCGGTTCGGCCCGGGGTTTGGGTGAGAGCTTTGTACGCGCCCTGGTGGATGCCGGTGCGCGGGTGGCCATCAGTGATGTGTTGCACGATCGCGGCCGCGCGCTGGCGCAGGAGTTGGGCAGCAGCGCCTGCTATGTGCCCATGGATCTGCTCGATCCGGCGGCCATTGAGGCGGGCGTAGCCGAAGCCGCGCGTTTGCTGGGCGGGCTCGACGGCCTGATCAACAACGGCGCGGTCACCAATTCAGGCGGCAAGTATTTCAACGAGATCAGCATCGACACCTGGGACCGGGTGATGCAGGTCAATGTGCGCGGCACCTGGCTGGTCACCCGCGCGGCGCATCCGCACCTCAAGGCCAGTGGCCGGGGGCGGGTGGTCAATCTGGCGTCGGACACCGCTTTATGGGGCGCGCCCCGCCTGCTGGCTTATGTCTCCAGCAAGGGCGCGGTCATTGCCATGACGCATGCGCTGGCGCGTGAACTCGGGGTCGACGGCATCACCGTCAATGCGATCGCGCCCGGCCTGACTCTGGTCGAGGCCACCGAATATGTGCCGCAAGACCGTCACGACCACTACCTGCAAGGGCGCGCGATGGCCCGTCCGCAGGTGCCGGCCGACGTCAATGCGGCCGCGCTGTTCCTGCTCAGCCAGGGCAGTGGATTCATCACTGGACAGTTGCTGCCCGTCAATGGCGGCTTTGTCATGAACTGAGAGGAGCTTTCGATGGACGAACACGCACGCAAGGTCTTGGCCGCGGCCAACCAGCCCCACTTCAATGAAAACGGACTGCTCAATGCGCAGATTCCGCCTGAAAAAGAGATTCAGGCGGCCATGCTGCAGCAGCCGGGCCAGTCGTTTGAGCAGTGGATGGAAAGCCGGGTGGCGCGCAAGTCCACCCGCCGCTATGACTGGGACGCCCTGAAGTTCCAGGCCGACTTTGACCCACGTTATCGGCGCGCCCAGATGCGCTATGTGGGCACCGGCGGCACCGGTGTGGCCAAAGACAGCAACACCGTGCCCTCGGCCCATTTCACCTTCTCGACCATGGTGATTCCGGCCGGTCACATCGGCCCCTCGCACATCCACTACGACGTGGAGGAAATCTTTTTTGTCATCCGCGGAGCGATGCGGGTGATCTGCGAGAAGGACGGCCACCGTTGGGAGGCCGACCTGGGCGAGCGCGACCTGATCTCGGTGCCGCCGGGTGTGTACCGCGAGGAGCAAAACATCGGTGACGAAGACGCGCTGATGTGCGTGATGCTGGGCACGCCCAAGCCGATCACGCCGGTGTATCCGCCTGATTCGCCACTGGCCAAGATCAAGCGCTGAAGCGGCCATGGGCCAAGCCGATCGCGCCAGCCTCGTGCAGCGGGTAGAAACGCCCCTGGGGACCATCGCCTACCGGCAGGCCGGGCGTGGCGCGATCACGCATGTGCTGCTCCACGGCATTGGCTCGGCTTCGGCCAGTTGGGAGGCGCAACTGGCCTGGGCGCAAGACCGCAGCGATGTCGGCCTGCTGGCCTGGGACGCGCCAGGCTATGGCGCCAGCACCCCGGTCAGCCCGCTTGAGCCCCAGGCCAGCGACTACGCCGCCCGTCTGTGGGCCTGGCTAGACGCCTTGTCATGCCGCAGCCCGGTGGTGCTGGTGGGGCATTCGCTGGGCGCCCTCATGGCGGCCAGCGCCGCCCAGGCTCAGCCTGAGCGGGTGGCGCGGCTGCTGCTGCTGTCGCCGGCGCGCGGCTATGGCGATGCGCCGGCGGTCGAGCGCCAGCGCATGGTGGCGGGGCGGCTGGCCAATTTGCAGCAGCTCGGCCCTCAGGGCATGGCTCAGGCGCGTGCGGCCGCCATGCTCTCGCCTCAGGCCCTGCCGCAGTGGGTGGAGCAGGTGCGCCAGAACATGGCCGCCATTGACCCGGCTGGCTACACCCAAGCGGTACACCTGCTGGCCGGTGGCCGTTTGCTGCACGATGTGGCGGGCCTGACCGTGCCGATGCTGGTGACCAGCGGTGAGGCCGACACCATCACGCCGCCAGCGGCCTGCGACGAGGTGGCGGCTGCGGCCCGGGTGGCGCGGCAGTCGCTGGGCCCGGTGGGCCACGCCTGCGCCATTGAAGCGGCCGACGCGGTGATCGCGCTGTTGCAGGCCGCATCGGCGACCCGGGAGCGATCATGAGCCAGAGTGCCTCCAGCGACGACCGCTACCACGTGCCGGCCCTGGCGCGTGGTTTGCAGTTGCTCACCCAGTTCAGCCGAGAGCAGCGCGAACTCAGCGGGGCCGAACTGGCCAGGCGCTTGGCGCTGCCGAGGGCCTCGGTGTTTCGTATGCTGTGCACGCTCGAGCAGGCGGGTTTCCTGGAGCGCTGCCCGGACGGTGTGAACTACAAGCTGGGCCTGGGTGTGCTGCGCCTGGGCTCTGAGTTGCTGGCCTCGATGGAGCTGACCGAATTGGGCCGGCCGGTGATCGAGGAATTGCGTGAGCGCAGCGGCCATTCGGCCCACCTGGTGGTGCGCGATGCGCGCGAGGTGGTGTTTGTGGCCAAGGTCGCTGGGCGCAACGCCATGTTCCATTCCATTCAGGTCGGCGCCCGGCTGCCGGCCCACGCCACGGTGCTCGGCCGCATTTTGCTGTCTGACCTGAGCGCGGCCGAACTGGCGGCGCTGTATCCAGAATCTGGACTGAGCGCCTACACCCCCAAGACGCCGACCACGCTGGCCGCCTTGTGCGAACTCGTCGCCCAAGACCGGGAACGCGGGTACGGCGTGAGCATGGGTGGCTACGAGGCGGGCATTTCATCGATTGCCGCGCCAGTCTTCAATGAGCAGGGCCGGGTGA
>JAXITB010000087.1:0-8573 GCA_034680305.1 Polaromonas sp.
GTTTGCCCACAAGATTTGGAGCCCGTTTCTGGAGCAGCTCGACAAACAGGTGCTGCAGATGTGGGCCAAGCGCGAGTGGAAAGCCTTTTGCGAGATGCTGCCCGAATATGCCAGCAAGGGCCACGGCGAAGGCTTCATGCACGACACCGCCATGCTCCTGGGCGCTCTGGGCTGGACCGGCTACGACGGCGCGGTAGACATCGTGACCCCCTACTTCGGCGCCAGCGGCACCGGCCAGCTCAACGCCATCTTTGAGGTGACGCCGCAAGACGGCGCGCAGGTACCCGCACCGGTGGCCAGCCGGGCCGAGGCCTACACCGCCAGCAGCACCCGACTCTGAAGAAAGGACGCACCATGCCTCACCTCGTCATCCTCTACACCGGCCAACTCGACGCCGAAGTTCAAATGGGCACGCTGTGCCAGCAAATGGCGCAAGCCATGCTCACCGTCAAGGACGACGAGGGCAAACAGGTCTTTCCGACAGGCGGCACGCGTGTGCTGGCCTATCCCGCGCCACACTATGCCGTGGCCGATGGGGGCGCTGCCAGCAAAGCGGCGGGGGGCAACGGCGACTACGCCTTTGTCTACCTCAACCTGCGCATGGGCCGCGGGCGCAGCGAGGCGATACAGCAACGCGCGGGGCAGACCCTGCTGGAAGTGGCCAAAACCTTCTTTGCCCCGGTCATGGCGCAAAGGCACATTGGCGTCACGCTGCAAATTGACGTCGGGGCCGAGGTGTTTGATGCCAAGCACAGCAATCTGCACCCGCTGTTCAACAAGACCTGACTGCCCTGCTGGTGGGAGTCGCGCCCTCGCGACGATGGCCCCCGGCGAGACCCACAAAACCATCGCGGCGAGGGCGCCGCTCCGACAGAGCCAAACATGTTTGACGACGCACTGATTCAGCAGCTCGCACAAGAGCTCCACCAGTCCGAGAGGTCGCGTGCACAGATCGAGCACTTTTCCAAGCGCTTCCCGGGCATGACGATGGAAGACGGCTACCGCATCAGCCGCGCCTGGGTGCAAATCAAGTTGGCCGAAGGCCGCCGGGTGATCGGTCACAAAATTGGGCTGACCAGTCGTGCCATGCAGGTCTCCAGCCAGATTGATGAGCCCGACTACGGCACCCTGCTCGATGACATGGCCTACACCTGCATCCCCGGACAGGTGCTCGACATCCCGCACGCGAACTTCATCGCGCCACGGGTCGAGGTGGAGCTGGCCTTCGTCCTGAGAAAAGAACTGCGCGGCCCCGACGTGACCGTGGCGCAGGTGCTCGATGCCACCGAATACGTGACGCCCGCCATCGAGATCATCGACGCCCGCATTGAGCAATTCGACCGCCACACCAAGGTGATGCGCAAGGTCTACGACACCATCAGCGACAACGCGGCCAATGCGGGCATCGTCACGGGTGGGGGCCGCGCCAACCCGCTGACCACCGACCTGCCCTGGTGCGGCGCCATCTTGCGCCAAAACGGCGTGGTCGAAGAAACCGGCCTGGCTGCGGGCGTGCAAGGGCACCCCGCCATCGGCATTGCATGGCTGGCCAACAAGCTCGCCCCCTGGGGCGAACACCTGCAAGCGGGGCAAATCGTGCTGGCCGGCTCCTTCACCAAACCCGTACCTGCCAAAGTCGGCGACCTGTTCGATGTGGACTACGGCCCGCTGGGCCAATTGCAACTGCGTTTCATCTGAGCCATCCATGCACACCCCTGCCAACACTTTCAAGCAAGCCCTGCGCGAGCGCCGCCCCCAGATCGGTCTGTGGATGGGCCTGGCCAGCGACTACACCGCCGAAATCTGCGCCCTCGCCGGTTTTGACTGGCTGGTCATCGACGGCGAGCACGCGCCCAATGACCTCAACCGCATCTTGGCCCAACTCAAGACCCTGGCGGCCTATCCGGGCAGCCATGCGGTGGCTCGCGTGCCCGTCGGTGACACGGCCCTCATCAAGCAGTACCTGGACCTGGGCGCACAGACCATTTTGGTGCCCATGGTCGAGACGGCCGAGCAAGCGGCGCAACTGGTGCAAGCCATGCGCTACCCGCAAGACGACGGACAAGGCGGCGTGCGCGGCATGGCCGGTGCCCGTGCTTCGCGCTGGGGCCATTACGCCGACTACTACCAGCGCGCCAACCAAGAGGTCTGCCTGCTGTTGCAGGTCGAATCGCATGAGGCCCTGAAAAACCTGGACGCGATTGCCCAAACCCCTGGCGTGGACGGCGTTTTCATCGGCCCGGCAGATCTGTCGGCCTCGATGGGGCATGTGGGCAATCCGGGCCACCCCGAGGTGCAGGCGGCCATCGAAGGGGCAATCGCCCGCATCTTGAAGGTCGGTAAAGCGCCGGGCATCCTGAGCGCCGACCGCGCTTTGGCCGATCGTTACCTCACCCTGGGCGCCGTTTTCGTGGCGGTGGGTCTGGACACCCAGATCCTGGTGCGTCAAACCACCGAGCTGGCGGCGCACTTCAAAGCCTCGGTGCAGGCCTTGCCCACGCCCCAGGGCGCGACCTACTAAAGCCATTGCCCCAAACACCCGGAGACCCGCATGTTCCCCAAAGCTCAGCCGCATGTGCCTTCACTTCAAAACAGCGTGCATCCCGACGAATGGCAGGCCCGGCTGGAGCTGGCGGCCTGCTACCGGGTGTTTGCCATGCTCGGCTGGACCGAGATGATCTACAACCACATCACCCTGCGCCTGCCCGACAGCGTGACCGACGGCCAAAAGCATTTCCTGATCAACCCTTTCGGGCTGCACTACAGCGAGGTCACGGCCAGCAACCTGGTCAAGATCAATATGCAAGGCGATGTGCTCGATGGCTCACCGCACAAGGTCAACCCGGCCGGCTTCGTGGTGCATGCAACGCTGCACGGTGGCATCGAGGGGGCGCACTGCGTGATGCACACGCACACCACCGCCGGGGTGGCTGTGGCCAGCCTACAGGGCGGCCTGTCGCAAAGCAACTTCTATTCGGCCCAGCTCCATGACATGGTGGCCTACCATGCCTTCGAAGGCATCACCATCCACGCCGAAGAGGGTCCACGCGTGCTGCAAAGCATCGGCCGCAAACCCGCCGTGATCCTGCGCAACCACGGCCTGCTCGCTTGGGGCCACACCCTGGCGCAGACCTTTGCGATTTTGTGGACCCTGCAGCGTGCCTGCGAGATCCAGCTGGCCACCCAAAGCATGGGCACGCCCATCCCGGTACCTGAACCAATTGCGGCCAAGTGCACCCGCGACGCCCTGCAGTTCAGTCCGAGTCATGGCGCCGGGCAAGACGTGTTCGAAGCCCTGGTCCGTCAGGTGGACCGCATCGACAGCGGCTGGCGCGTGTGAGGGGCGCCGTGCCATGCCTGGCTGGGCCTGAATCGCCTTAAGGGCGCAGCACCCCACTGACCGGCAGGCGCGGGTCATTGTTGAGGCGGCCCGAGAAGCGCGATCCCTGCACCTGTCCGCGCAAGCTGTACCGCTTGTTGGCGTGGGCAAATTCAAGGCTCATTTGCGTACCGGCCATCGCGCCATCGTCGATGCGCGCCACGCGCTTGCCATCAAATTCAATGTCAGCATTGAAAAATTGCTTCTTCTGGCTGATCTTCAGCGTCACTTCCTTGGCGTCGGGAATGCCACTGAAGTCCCAGCGACCCTCGACCGGAGCCGGGACAATCCAGAGAAAGGCCACATCCCCCGAGGCACTCTTGAGCTCTTGATCGGGAATCCAGGACTCAATGCGGAAGGTGTTGGAAACCACCCGGGTGCCGGGACGCATCTTCAGCAGCTTGGGCATCAGGCGAGCGTTGACGCCCTCCCCCATGTACAGGGTGACCACCGTCGCCTCGGAAAAATCCTCGACGAATACATCGCCCCGCTTGAAGCTGACCCGCTCCTGCTGCAGACCGGCGCGCTGGGCATTTCTTTGCGCCAGTGCCACCAGATCCCCGTTGTATTCGATGCCGACCGCTCGTGCACCATATTTTTTGGCCGCCTCAATCGGAATGATGCCGTCACCCGAGCCGAGGTCATAGACGATGTCATTGGCCTGGACCTGGGCCGCATCGAGCATTTTGTGGACGATGTCGATCTTGGAAGGCACCCACATGATGTCCTTACCCACCGTGGCCATGCCCAGCTTGAGCTTGTCGTCGCCATAGTTGATGACCGCACAGCCGCTCAGCGTGAGCGCAGTAGCCAGCAACAGGGCTTGAAGGGTCACTGTCTTTTTCATGGTCGGTAGCGTACCTCAGAGCGACGCATCGCCAGCGTGAGCGGCGATTCGATGGTTCGTTTTCGTTGGTACATCAAAGGGGAGGCAAGTCGGTGGAGGACGGCCACAACGACCACAAGTACCCAATTGGTGCTGTGGGCGCCGAGACTGGCCACAGGTCACATGCCCTTCAAGGGGATCAAAATTTCATTGCGCCGATTCGACGGCAAGGTGAACGGATCGTTGTAGCGCGCCACTTGGGGCCGGTCCTCAAACGCCAAGTTGTTGCGACCCAGCCAGTCTTTGAGCAATTGGGTATGGCGCTCGATGCTGGCGGCCGTAGTCAAGCCACTGAATCGCACCGCAGCCATGCGCTGCGCGGGCAACTCACGCAATTGCACGTTGGCGTCGACAGGCTTGGGCAAGTGGTCCAAAGCCATGCCTTGTGGCATCACGAAATGCAGTCGCCACTGTTGGTTTTGCGCCTCCATGGTGACAGGCGCGGTCATGGCGATTTTTTCGCTCTCGCCCTTGGCATTTTGATTCTTCCCAAAAATGTATCCAGCCAAGCGCCGAAACCCCAGGCTGCCAGCGATGTCGAAGTCGCCCTCGATGAGGGTTTCAGCCACCGTCAGCGCACCGTAATCGCGCACTTCGAAAGGTGGCTCGTGTTTCAGCAGGGTGTAGGAGGGCTCTCTAACGGCTTGTGCCATGCTGGGTCCGATCAAACCCAAAAATATAAAGAAAAACCACAACAGGGCTTTACTGGGCATGGGTGGGTGTGCTTTCTCAAAACGGCTATTGTCTACCGCTCGTTTCCCCAAGAGGCCGCGTCATGGGCCAGCCATCATGGCCTTGAGGTCTTTGATCAGGAAAACCGATGAAACGGATTGGATGCGCTGGATGCAAACGCCCCGTTCGAGCACCACGGCCGGGCTGACTCATCCTTGGCATGCACAAGAAGCGCACAGATGCCCGCCATGTCAGCCGCCTGCGCTATACGCCGCCATGCGTCCTTGAGCAACGCTGCACCCAACAGGCCCTTGCAACTCTAGAGCGTCCCCTGACATGCGGCCTGCAAAATGGCACACGATCGCGGAAAAATAGGCCGACCATTGACATGCTAGGCAAGCTGGCAGCAGTAGCCCCAAAGCCTCTTAAGGACGGCATCCATGCTGATGGGGGCAAGCTGTACCTGGCCTCATCGAACTGATCGCGCAGCGCGATGGCCGTATCAGCGGGCCAGGCTCAGTCGGTAACTGAACGCCTTGGGATGGTAGACGCTGCGCTCATGGTGCAGCGCCTTGTCCGACAAGGTATAGACCGTGCGTTCCACCCGCAAGATAGCGGACGGCGCACTGAGTTTCAGGCGCTCGCATTGCGATGAGGTGGCCAAGTCAGCCTGGATATCCAGCGTCGCACGGGCCACGCGCTGGCCTGAACCGACCTCATAGAGCGTCAGCAAGTCGGCATGGTCAAGGTCTTCTATGCGCAGACCCTGCGCAGCGTCTGGGTGGATCCACGTATGGTTTTCCGAGATCGGACGGTCGTCGGCATATCGCAGGGTATGCAGCTGCATGCAGTGCTCCCCGGCCAACAAGCCCAAGGCCTCCCCCACTCGCAAGGATGCCCGGTGCGGGCGCAACGACAACACCTGGGTACGTACCGTGCGCCCCTGGCGTGCCAGGGCTTCAGCAAGGCCCTGAAGCCGATGGAGGTCCTGAATGATTGCGCCCGGCGCGACAAAAGACCCCTTACCTTGGAGCCGGGTGATCAGGCCCTCGGCCGTCAAGTCGGCCAGAGCGTGGCGCACGGTGATGCGACTGACCTGGTGCTGGGCCATCAGTTCAGCTTCGCTGGGTAGCAGGTCGCCGGTGTGCCATCGGCCACTGTGGATCTCTTGGCGCAAGTGCTCGCGCACTTGGCTGCGCAGGGTGGGCACGGACCCGGGCTGCGGCTCCTGAAGGGGGATCAATCGACTGGTCATAACATGTTATAACATGTTGGCTTTTGAACTCGATTCTGCCTGTTGATTCACAAGGAGTGCCCCATGTTTCTGATCTCCCCGATGCGACGCCGCCTGCTGGGCGGCTTGAGCCTGTCCCTGCTCGCCGGTTCCTGTCTGGCCCAGGCAGGTGACTACCCGAGCAAGCCCATCAACGTGGTCGTGCCGTTCGCCGCAGGCGGCAGCGTAGACTCCGCCGCGCGCGTTGTCCTGCAGGGCATGAGCGAGCGCCTCAGGCAAAACTTCGTGATCGAGAACGTGGCCGGCGCCTCGGGGACCATCGGCACACAAAAGGTGGTGCGCAGTTCGGCCGACGGCTATACGCTGCTCTTCGCCGTGGCCAGCCCCATCAACGTGGCGCCGGTGGTCAAGCCCTCGACCGTGAAGTACGACTCGCTCAAGGATCTGGTGCCGATCGGCGCTGCCGCCAGCTCGCCCTTCGTGCTCATCGCCAACCCAAAGCTGCCGATCAATTCGATGGCAGAGTTGGTCGCAGCGGCCAAAAAGGAGCCGGGCAAGCTCAACTATGGTACCGACGGCGTGGGCACGTCCATGCATTTGACCGCCGAGATCATCAAGCTCAATGCCGGTATCGACATCGTGCACGTGCCCTACAAGAACGGTCCGCAGGTGCTGACTGAACTGGCCGGCGGCACGCTGGAACTGGCGGTGATGCCGGTCTCGCTGGCGCAATCCTTCATCAAGGACGGCAAGGTCAAGGCGCTGGGCGTGACCTCACGCAACCGCTGGCCGACCCTACCCAATGTGCCAGCGATCGCCGAGACGGCGGGACTGCAGAAGGTGGACGAGGACTCCTGGTACGGCCTACTGGCCCCGGCTGGTACGCCGTCGCCCGTGCTCGACCGCCTGACGATCGCACTGCGCGAGACGCTCAAGGACCCGGCCATCGTCGAGAAAATGAACGTCGGTGGCCTCAAACCCATGGTCCTCGAGCGTGCGGCGTTTGGCACGCTGCTGCAGCGCGAACGCGAAGGTCTAGCGGCCGCCGTGAAGGCTGCGGGCATCCGACCCGAGTGAGCGCCGGTCTGGCGCCTGCTGCTTTGAAGAGCGGTCTTTCGCGGATGCCGAAGTGTTGACTGGCTGGCTGCTGGTGGCCCTGGCGGGCCTGGCCATCGGCGCGACGTCGATCGGTGGTGTGCTGGTCGTGCCGGCCCTGCACCGCTGGATGGGAATGGACATTGCCGAGGCCACGGCACTGTCGAGCCAAGCCTTCTGCTGGACGGGACTGTGGGCCTTGTGGCGACTTCCTCGCTTAGGCATCGACCTGCTGCGCCGCGAGTGGGTGCTGTTGCTGATGTCATTGTTCGGCGCGGCGCTGGGCGCATTTTTGAGCACTCAAGTTCCTGCGCCTTGGATCCGGTCTTGGATCGGCGCACTGGCAATGGTCTCAAGTGGCTTCGGGCTGTGGCGAGTCTATGCGAGCCCCGGGGCGAAGCCCGTGAATGCATGGCCAGGCGTGCCCATGCAGGCGGCGCTGGGCGTCCTGGTGGGTACTGGCTCCGCCCTGTCGGGCACGGGCGGACCTGTGATGCTGTTGCCCCTGCTGCTGCTGCGCCGCTGCGACTTCGATCGGTCCGTGCAGGTCGCGTTGGTGATGCAGGTGCCTATTGCGCTGGCCGCCACCTTGACGCATGCCTCAGCAGGCCGATTCGACCTGAGTGCAGGCGCGGCCGTAGCACTCGTCTTGCTGGTGGCGGCCGAAATCGGTCGGCGCCTGGCGCGCCGGTGGTCGCAGCGGTCGCTGCAAACGGCAACCGCCGTGCTGTTGCTGGCCACAGGCGTGTGGATGTTCCGGATCTAACGAAGGTGTCGTGATGAAGCTCAATCCCGAGGATTTCCATGCGCAAACCCTGCTGCTCGCGCCACAGTGGACCCTGATCGACGAAGTACCACAGGCGGACCTAGCGGTACTGATCCGTAACGGCCGGTTCGAGGCGGTCGGTCCGGCGGAGGACCTGCGCCAACAGTTCCCGCATCTCCCTATGCAGGCGCTGCCAGGGCGCCTGCTGATGCCCGGGCTCATTGACACCCACCACCACCTCACGCAGGGCTACGGCAAAGCCCTGGCCTTTGGTGAGCCGTCGGAGATCTTCAAGCGCATCTGGGTACCGCTCGAGCAGCACCTGACCGAGGAGGACTTGTACCTCTCAGCCAAGCTCACCGCGCTGGAGGCGCTGCGCGGTGGCTTCACCACCGTCTGCGACGCGGGCACACGTTCGCAGGCCGGCCTGTCGGCCATCGAATCGGCGGTACAGCAAGTGGGTATCCGCTGCGTGCTCGCGAAGATCTGCCATGACTTGGGCTCCTCCGCGCGGGAAATCGAAGCCCTGATGGCTCAGGCA
>JAXITB010000088.1:0-8538 GCA_034680305.1 Polaromonas sp.
AAACCCTTTGACAAGCGATGGCAGCCGGCCCTCACCGCCACGGTGCTGGCCCTGGGCCTGGCCACCACCACGACCACGCCGCTGGCCGGGCCGGCGCCTTGGCCGGAAGCGGCCTTCAGCTACTACGCCGAGGGCCAAACGGTGGCCAAGGTGCTGCAAGACTTTGCAGCCGGCTTCAATCTGACCTTGCAGTCCAGCGTGCCGATGGACACGGCGCCCCTGAGCGACAAAGTCACCGCCCGCTTCAACACCAAGAACCCGACCGAGTTCATCGAGCGCCTGAGCGGCACTTACGGCCTGCAGTGGTTCACCCACGCCGGCGTTCTGCATGTTTCGCGCAGTCAGGACCTGGTGGTCAAGTCGGTGCCCAGCACCTCGCTGAGCGCCGGCGCCAACATCCGGCAGGTCCTCAGCAGCCTGGGTGTCCTCGAACCTCGCTTTGGCTGGGGCGAGCTGCCCGAACAGGGCGTGGTGGTGATTTCCGGACCGCCGGCCTATGTGCGCCTGATCGAGGCCACCCTGGCGGCCATGCCCAGTGCGCCGGGGGGCCAGCAGGTACGGGTGTTTCGACTCAAGCACGCGGCCGTCGATGACCGGGTGATCAGCTACCGCGACCGCGAGATCACCACGCCCGGCGTGGCCAATATCCTGCGCAATCTGGTGCTGGGGATCACCGCCGCCGGGGGACAGCGTACCGTGGCCATGCCCAACTTGAGCGCGGTCAGCAACGCCAACCTGGAATCGGGGAACACCGCTTCGGCCAGCGCGGGTAGTGCCAACAGTGCTGCCATGCCAATCAGTCGCAGCCCCGCAGTACAAGCCGGTGCGTCTCCCGCACTGAACCCGCAGTCCACCAATGTCGCTCCCCCTGGCCGCATCAGAGCGTCCATCCAGGCCGACCCGCGCATCAACGCGGTGATCGTGCAAGATTCGCCCGAGCGCATGTCCATGTACGAGCAGCTGATCGCGCAATTGGATGTGCCCACGCCCCTGATCGAGATCGAGGCGCTGATCATCGACGTCAACACCAGCAAGCTCGACGAATTGGGCATCAACTGGGGCGCCACCGCCCGCAACCGCAGCATCGCCGCCGGCTTTGGCAATGTGACCGACCAGGTGGGCGCCAACACCTTGTCGATTGTGGGCAGCGCCCGCGGCACAGGCGTCACGCCCTCGACCATGGTAGTCAGCGGTGCCGACTATCTGGTGGCCCGCCTGCGCCTGCTCGAGCAGCAAGGCGATGCCGCCATCCAGGCCCGTCCATCGATATTGACCACCGAGAACCTCGGTGCGGTCATTGACCTGTCGGAGACGCAGTACCTCCAGACCACCTCGGAGCGCACCGCCCTGGTCACACCCATCACCGCCGGCACCACATTGCGGGTGACGCCGCGTGTGGTGCAAGACGGCAAGGATGCCAGCATCCGCCTGAGCGTGGACATCGAGGACGGCCAGATCCAAAGCGGCTCTGGCGTGGGAGCCATGCCTTCGGTTCGGCGCGGCACGGTGAGCACCGAGGCCAGCGTCAAGGGTGATGAAACCCTGCTCATTGGCGGCTATAACTCAGTGCAGACGGTCAAAGGTGTCGACAAGGTGCCGCTGCTCGGGGACATTCCCTTTGTGCGTGGTTTCTTCTCCTCCCGCTCGGACAGTGTGCAGCGTCGCGAGCGCCTGTTCCTGATCCGCTCCTCGCTGGCCAGCAGTTCCTCGCCCATGGCGGTGCGCGCCATTCCCCCCAACACGATCGATGGGGCCAAGCCGGCTTTGCCGACCACCAAACCCTGACCCACACGGAGCCTTTTCATGAGCACCTATTGCATTTACGCACCGACCGGCCGCATCGATGCCAGCAACGCTGGCGTCTGCGAACGCGATCTGCTGGCCCTGATGGAGGCCAGCGGTCCGTCGGCGATCATCGACCTCGGCGGGCTGAGCTATATCAGCTCAGCCGGCCTGCGTGTGCTGCTGGTGGGCGCCAAGGCGGCGCGGGCCAAGGGTGGCAAGGCGGTGATCTGCCACGCGCCGGCGGCCATTGCCGAAGTACTCAAGATGAGCGGCTTTGACAAGGTGATCCCCCTGCTGGCCGACCGGGCCACGGCGCAGGCCCAACTGGGCGGCTGAGCCGGCCCCTACACCGACCACACACCGTGAGCACCCTGCTCTTTCAATGCCGCATCGGCAATTCGGTCGACGAATTGCCGCGCATCCTCGATGGCCTGGAGTCCACAGGGCTGCAAAACGACTGGGACCCGGTCTTCCAGATGCAACTGGCCTTGGTGATCGAAGAGCTGGTGGTCAATGCGGTGAACTACGGCGGCCAGCCCCTGGGCCAGGGCTGGGCCGAAGTTCGCATCGATGCAGCCGGCGACGGGGTGAGCGTGACCATCGAAGACAACGGCAAGGCCTTTGATCCGTTTTCGGTGGCCGAGCCCGACACCGAGCTCGATCTGGACAGCCGCGCCATTGGCGGGCTGGGCGTGCACTTTGTGCGCGAGATGACCGAAAGCCATGGCTACGAACGGGCCGGGGACATCAATCGCGTGACGCTTTTCAAGCGCCTGTCCAGCCCCTGAGGCCGGCGCGGGATACGCCAGAGGAGAAACACACATGACGGTACGATTCGGTGCTGGCAGCGTGACGGTGCTGCCCAAAGCCGCCCAAATCAACCAACCCTTAGACGCCGACGGCGCCAGGCACACTCTGCTGGAAATCACACGAGAACTGGTGAGCAGCAGCGGCGTCAAGTCAGGCTACCTGCGACTGCATCTCGACAAAGACTCGCCCACGCTGTCTCGAGGTGGCGGCCATGTGCGCAGCGGCTACAGCGCCGCCCGGTCACTGGTCGAGCAATTGGTTCATACCGCCTATGGCGAGAATTCACCGGCCGCCGCCAGCTTGCAGACCTACCTCAATGGACGCACCAAGATCGGCACGCGCAGCCTGGTCAAGCTGGTGGCGGCCATGGAGGGCGAATCGGCCCCGGACCTGGCCCGCTTTCGTGAGCTCAAGAACACCCGGCTGGCAGCGCCCAAAGCAAGTGCCGGCCCGAGTCAGGAGGCACAACTGCAGCAGCGTGTGAGACAGGCCCAAGATGCTTTGGAGCAAGCCATGACGCCGGTGGCTACGCCCAGGCGTTTCATCAACCTTGAATCCCGGCAGGCCGAGCCTACCCAGCAACTCGATGCCTTCAAGCAGGCCATGGGCAAGATTGACCAGGCCAGGCAAATTCAGCACGAGCGGCTCGATCTGTGCCGCGCTGCACTGGCCGCTGGTGCCACTGACTACTTGGCGCAAATGCCAGCAAGTGATGCGGCCCAGATCGCGCGGTTTTTCAATCCGGATCGCGATTTACGCCAGGCCGAACGCGCGCAAATTGCGCGGGGCATTGAAGACGACCTGGACCCTGGTCAGATCGCCAAACAGCTGAACCTGGACCCTGGTCTGGTGGCCGACCAGATGCTCAGTATTCAGTTCGGTGAGACCTGGAACGCGGCCGATCAGGCCCAGTTTGTGGAGCGCCTGCTGCACAAAGCCAGCGGCGATCCGTCCGACCCGCTGTATCCGCAGGCGCAAGAGGTCGACTCGCTGTTGACCTCCGACAATCTGCAGTGGTATGCCACGCTACGGACGCAAGGCATGCCGTCCGATGCCGTCAAGGCGATCACGCCGCAAGCGCTCAGACAGTTGGCTGAAAGACATGCCAGTCATGACCCGCTGCTGAGCCAGGAGTTGCCGAAAAATGTCGCTGACCTGAAGGCCCAGATGAGGAAGGAACTCTTCGAGGAGCAGGCTGAAGTGATCGTGCGCGCCGGCAAGTCGGGGCAGGCCTCCTACAGACCCGAGCCAGACGCCTACAAACACGCCTGGGGCGAGGCCCGCGGACAGTGGATCAACCTGGCCAAGGAAGGCGAGAAGGCCCGCACATTCCTGGCCCAATGGCGCGACACCAGCCCGGCCAGTGCAAGCGGGCAAGGCAGCGTCGTCGAGCGGCTCATCAAGGGCCGCGCGCAGGAAGTCGAGCAGATCAGGCAGGACTCCATCGGCGAACTGCTCAAGAGCATCGATAACCAATGGGACGAACGACGCAGCTCTCGGATGGCCGGGGCAGCGCCGAGCAGCGAGGTCTTGGAGGCCGAACTCCAGGCCTTTGAGACCGCGCTGGCTGTGGCGAGATCGGCGCTCGATGTCTTCGATGCGGCCCATGAAACCGGTGCGAGTCATGGCAAGCGCTTGAACAACCTGGGCCTGCTCGATGACCTGTCTGGCAAGGTGGAGGCGGAACGGGGCGGGACTGCGCCAGTCGATGCGAAGGCTGCGCCAATCGATGCGAAGGCTTCGCTGGCCGACCTGAAGGCGCAAGCCGGCGTCCTGAGCCGGCGCCGCGAGCTTGACACTCAGCTGAGGGCGCCAGCCCAGGCAAGACTGCTGGGCGAACTGAAACAGGCGCTCCAGCGCGTTCAGCGCGATCTGGCCGAATTGCAAGAGACGGCGGGCCCGCTCGATGCGCAAGGGCTCCAAGCCGTCGCAGGGATCCACAAGGAATTGCGACTGACTCAAGAGGCCCTCGTCAGACATGCCGGCCCCCTGGGAGAGATCGCAGAAGACAAAGCCGAGATTGATTTCGAGGACGACCCCGCCCAAGCCTCGCCCACACGGGCCCAGCGCGTCACGCCACCTTCCACTGAAGCCATCAAGCCCGAGGTGGCTCAAGCCAGAGCCGCTGCTAGTCAAGCCACTCGCCCGGCGGACCTGCCAACACGCCTAACCCAGCTCAAGCGCTCCGACCCAGGGCGCCATGGCGAGTACATGGGTCTGGCCCAAAAGCTCCAAGACGCGAAGTTGGTCGACCAGTGGCTCGATGAAAAAAGCAAGAGCGACTCAATCAGCCCTGCGGTGCTCAGCCAGCTGAAAAACGGCGTGCAGCAAAAGACCAGCCTGTTTGGCCAACAAATGCAGACCCTGCTCGACAGCGCGTCGGGCCGGCTCGATGGCCGCACCCGCTTGACACCCGAGATCCGTGAGCAGGTCTTAGCCGAAGATCGCTCGAAATTCTGGCGAGGCGCCGAGTTTCAGCCTTTTCTGGCCGAGCTTGTGGCCGATCCGGCTGGTCGCGCCATGCTGCGGGGTCAGACCAGTGTGGAAGGGGCGATCGATGACTTGACCAGCAGGGGGGCCACGGTCGAAGAGGCACGCAAGCTGATCGATTGGGTCAGTGTGTCCTTCACACATGCGCAGGCCGCCAAGGTGGATCGAACTGGGCAAGGCCCAGGGGCCGGGCAAGGCGCCAACCAAGGCGAGCAGGTGCTCCGGCGCATTGGCGGCAAGCGCATTGCCAATGCCGGCGACGGGCACTGCCTGTTTCTGAGCTTTGGGCACTTCCAGGACCCGACGGCGGCTGCGCCCGGCCAGGCGGGCAAAAAGCCCCAGCAGGATCTGATCCGCAGTGAACGCCAGGGGCTGCTCGATCAAGCGCTGCGGTTGACAGAGGTCCAGTACCAGCTGATGGGCACCGACCCGCGATCGCAAGACCTGGACAAAGCCGAGTCTGTGGAGCGCCTGCTGATCGGACTCAACAGCGGCGTGGGCACCGACGAGCGCGGTTGGGGCTGGGTGGGCCACTTCCCGCTCAAGGCCATGCAGGCGCAGCGGCCGGTACTGCTGATCGCAGAAGACGGCCAGACGCGCGCCTGGGGTCCCAATGGTCAGGAAATCAAGCTGTCTGCCGAACAGACTTCAGGCCGGTCCCCGATGGGGCAAGGTGAGATGCTCCTGGCCCTGGCCAAAGACAAGGGCCACAACCCCAAAGGCGCGGCGCCTATCGTCGTGTTCAATCGTCACAACCATTTCGAGGCGGTGCAAGTGCCTTGAGCCTTGGGATGGGCGATTAGACCTGGTCGGCAGGCCCAATTGTGCGGAACAAAGGCCCGACGATCGGCCAGCACATTGAAGCCGCCCCTGTCAGCCCCGAGCGTTTCGGTGCTGACAGGGGTTTGGCAGACCTTCCTCAGATCGGCTGGCGCAGGTACCAGGTCTCAAGTACCGCAGGCGGCCGCTGGGGCAGCATGGAGAAAAGGTACATCGCGTCGGGCGCCGCGGCGTTTTTCAAATGGATCGCCCGCCAGGAATTGGCCGACTGCGCTGCGGCAGGGACGTCGGGCAGGCACACTTCGGCCAAGGGCAATCGGTCAAAGCACCGGTGGGGCTGCCCTGAAATCGTTTTGGTGGTGAACGCGGTCCCGGCGCTGGCCGGATCGGTCAGGCGCAGCACATGGGCGGGCGCGGTGTAAGTGACCCGCCAGAACACCGTGTCAGCCGCCTGATTGGTCGGCGGCAGCACATAGTCGCGACTCATGAAGGTACCGCCGGTATAGCCTACCGCAATCTCCAAGGGCGTCGTGCTCCCACTGACGACCCGCTCGGCCCGAGCCACCCGGGTACCGCCGCAGTTGCTGTCTGCAAAGTAATCCACGAACTGGTTTTGCAGCTGCAAAGTGCCCGCCGCCTCATCGCCCACCGCCACCGTCAGGTTGTACTGAGCGCCGTTGTTGTCGCAACGCTGCCAGTGGCCAGCCAGTTGCAGCAGGGGCGCGTAGTTGCTCGCCCCCGACGAGCTCACCAGCAGACCATCGGCAAATTCGGATGGATCGGCCGTCGGTGCGGCAGCGACCGCAGGCGTATCACCGCCGCCGCAGGCGCTGAGCAACAGAGCGGTGACAAGTACAGCGGCAAGGGGTCGATGCGAGGACGCGCGCAAGGCGGTGGGCCGACGGCCAAGCAAGCGGCCGCAAAAAATGGGGCATATGGGCATATCAGAATCAGAAGAAAAAAAGCCCGGACACAACCGGGCTTGATTCAGAAATCCTTGGGGTGGCTGATGGGACTCGAACCCACGACGACAGGAATCACAATCCTGGACTCTACCAACTGAGCTACAGCCACCGCAGAAAGAAGATTATAGCGGCCCGCAAGCGTGTGTTGCCGGCCCCTTCTCGAACGGCAAGGGCCAGATGAAGCGCATCACCCCTTGGCCACACTGGCCGCCGCCGGCTTACTGACCTTGAACTTGACCTTCAGGCGCTCCTGCAGCAGCTTGTAGTAAGCCAGGCCCTCGGCGGTCGTCCACCACTGGGTGTATTGGCCACGGGCCTGCTCCAGCTCTTGCGCGGCTCTCTCCTGTGGGGGCAGCACCTGCGTGACCTTGACGATGACATAGCCGTCCTCACCGAGGTCCACTCCCTTGAAGATCGGCAAGGCCGCAGAATCGGCCCGCAGGGCGGCATTGAGAAGCGGTGTGGGCACCCTGGCGGCCTCGGCACGAGAAAAAGTCAGGGCCTCGCCCAGTTTGGCCTCGTCCGGTTTGGCTTGCCACTGCGCCAACAACTTGGCGCCGTCTTGCCGAGCCAGTTCGGCACTGCGCTCGGCCGTCCAGCGGGCCTTGACCTGATCGCGCACTTCGGCCAGCGGCAAGGTGCGCGCCGGGGTGTGCTGCACGATGCGTGCTGACACCAGGGTACCGGCTCCCACGTCGACCGCCTCGGTGTTGCGCTTTTTCTCGATGGCATCGCTGGAAAACAGGGCTGCCAGCAGCTTGGGGTGAGCCAGCGGCCCTTTGGCGCCAGCCGCTCCCGTACGGGTCAGTTGCTCGGCCGTCTGAATCTGCAGGCCCAGTTTGTCGGCGGCCGGCTTGAGGCTGTCGGACTGCTCGTAGACGGCGTTGCTGAATTGTTCGGCCGCCTCGGCAAACTTCTTTTGCAGCATCTGCTTTTTGATGTCGGCCGTCAACTCATCTTTGAGTTCCTCGAAGCTGCGCTGACGCGGGGCCTTGATGTCCGTCACCCGAATGATGTGGTAGCCGAATTCGGTTTCGACCAGATCGCTGACCTGGCCCTTGCTCAGACCAAACACAGCCTCTTCAAACGGCTTGACCATGGCGCCGCGGGCAAAGTAGCTCAGGTCGCCGCCCTGGGTGGCCGAGCCGGTGTCTTGCGAGTGTTTGCGCGCCAGATCGGCAAAACGGTCGGGCGCTTTGCGGGCCTGCGCCAGCAACTCCGTGGCCTTGGCCTTGGCGGCCTCACGCTCGGCCGCCGGCGCGTCCTTGGGGGCATTGATCAAAATGTGGCTGGCGCGCCGCTCTTCCTTGCTGGCGAGCTTTTGCTGGTTTTGTTCGTAGTAGGTCTTGAGGTCGGCGTCACTGACCTGAATGCGCTTGCTGACCGTCTGGGCATCGAGGACCAAATACTGCACGCTGGCCTGTTCGGCCGCCATGAACTGGCTGGCCTTGGTTTGGTGGAACTGCTCGAGTTCGGCATCGGTGGGGCTGAGCTTGGCGGTGTAGTCGGCTGGCTTGAAGCGGGCCAGTTGCACCTGGCGCCGCTCAAAGTAAGCGCCCAAGGCCTGATCGGCCACCGCCCGCGAGGCGGTACCGGTGGCCACCACGCCGGCAATCACCTGTCGGGTGGTCATGTCGGCGCGCACGCTGGCCTCGAACATTTCCGGGGTCATGCCCTGGCTGCTCAGCAGTTGCTTGTAACGCTCCAT
>JAXITB010000089.1:0-8538 GCA_034680305.1 Polaromonas sp.
CCTTTGTCACCCTTGGGGCCAGTGGGACCTGGCACGCCGATATTGGTGAGCACCGTGCGCAAGCCTTGCGGCTGCACCCGCACGGTCTGGGTGCCGGTTTGCACCGTGACGCCCGGCTGGCGCGGCGTGGTGATGGAGATGTGGATGGCCATGGGTCACCAGTCAACTGCGCGTGATCCGCATGGACACCAGCACACTGCCCTTGAGCAGCTGGGTGCGAATCCCTGCCGGGCTGGTCATGAACAGGTCGTAGACGCAGGCGCGCACAGGCAATGCACTGGTGACTGACGCGAGCAAGGTGATCGCCACGGTGCCGCTGCCCAGTCGGCTTTCATCAAAGCCAAAGCTCGCCAGTACGGTGGGGTCTTCCGGCGTGGCACGGATCTGACCTTCAAAGACATAGCCTGTCAGGTCCATCACTGCGCCGCCCTCATCGAGGGTGAGTGCCGTGTAAAAGGTTTCCCCTTGCGCCAGCTGGATGTCGTACTTCGGGGCGCTCATCGGATGACTCCTGTTTGTGAGTTTTGGTGATCGGTCAATAGCGCCACATCGGTGACGCGGCATCTGTCTGCCACATCAGCTGGGCGTCACTGACCCACATGTAGTCGGCACTGCTGCCGTAGAAGAGCGCCACCCAAGGCCCTGCGGTCATGCCCACACCGCGCACCCGGATCAGGGTTTGCGCGCCATAGAGGGATGTGACCGCGAAGTTGTTGGCTGAGGTTTCCCCCACCCGGGTCCAGACCAGGTTGGCCGCGTACGGATTGCTGCCCGCTGCCATCTCGATCTGGTAGGTCTCAGCCCCGGGCGCTGGCGTCCAAGTGAGCAACGCCTTGCTGTTGTCGGTCGTGGATGACCGCAGGGTCAGGTCTGCAATCAGCGGCGTGGTGTAAAGCGTGGTCAACTGGCTCGTCACCACCGCCGGGGCTGTCACACCCTGATCGGCGCTGTGCACAGACGGGTCCTCGTTGATCGCTTCGATCTCGACCTGGTGCAGACCACGAGGCCGCACCGCAATCACTTTGGCCAACTGCCGCCAGGTCTCACCCCAACCGAAGGCAATGTGGGTGCGCTCGTAATCCTGTCCGGTGTAAGGCACGGTCATGGGCTGGGTTGTCAGCACCAGTTCGTTGTCTGCTGCCCCACGGCTGACGGCATAGGGTCCGTCCACGCCACCGGCTTTGGTCCTGAATCCAATGTAGTGATTGGCAGTGCTCCAGGTCAGCGGCTCCGACACCGTGAGTGTTCGGCTGGCCGCATTCCACGCCGTGCATTCGGCAAACTGGCCCCAGGCCGGCATGTCGTGCTGGATGGCGATCAGGTCACCAAACGCCGGAATGAAGCCTTCCATCTCGGTGGTGAATTTCACCAATCGGCGGCGGTATCGGTTGCTGGCCGCCTGGTACAACCCTTCGCGGTAGGCCTGCTGGCGACTGGTCACACCGAACAGCTCGATCCGGGCGGGTTTAGCGGCTGTGCTGCCAGTGAGTTTGGCGGTCACCCGGCGTGTGGCCCAGACCTCGGCGTCCCAGTAAGAGACTTCTACCGCGTCGGCCATGTCGTCCGACGGCAGCAGGTACTCGACATTGAAGCTGCCACGCACGATGTTGCGCATGGAGAACATCGCTACCGGCAGGCTCTGCGCGCCATCACGGGTGAACCGGATGATGCCGCCGAGCATGTACGGCTTGGCACGGCCCGCCTGCGCGATCTTGGTGATCGCCTCCCAGAAGTTCAGCGCCGAATCGAACCGGGCATTGAACTCGTCGCCCCGGCTGGCCCACAGCGCATCCAGCGCTTTCAGCCCGACCAGGTCCAACCGCGCATCGGGCAACTTGGCCCCGTAGGTGGTGTTGCGACAGGCATCGGCCAGCGCCCAGGCGATGCTGCGGGTGGCCACCGGCGCAGACCAGGTGCTGCCATTCCACACCGGCAGCTTGCGGGTGCAGACCACGTTGATCTTGCGCGAGGCTTGGGCCGAGAGGTTGTTGGACGCCCGCATGCGCATCGCAATCAAGGTCACGTTGCCAAAGGTCCGCGTCTCTGGCAGGTAGGCCCGCAGACCACCCCAAAGGATTTCATGGCCAAAGCGGGTGTCGGTCTGCTTGGCATCCAGGCGACGCACACGCACTTCGTAGCGGCCACCCGCCACGGTGAAACGCTCCGAGTAGCGCTGCGGCGTGGTGGTTTTGGCCGTGTAAAAGCGCTGACCCAAGACGGACCAGTTGCCCGTTGCCACGCCCAGATCGTTGACCGTCCTCGCCTCAATGGCGAGCGACAGCGTCAATTCGCTCAAGGTGCCGTCGTTTTGGGCCTCATACAGCCCGCGCGAGAGCACGAAGTCCAGCCCCAGGGTGTTGGCCTGGGTGCCAGCAGCATTGGCTACAAAGCCACCGATGTAGTGCTGCAGAGTGACGTTGCCACTGGTCGAGAGACTGCTGGCCGCCGTCACCGTGAAGGTGTCTGCATTGGGCACCGAGGCAACGGTGTAGGCGCCATCAACAGCGGTGCCAGAGTTGAAATCCAGGTACAGCACCCGACCCACGGCATACCCATGAGCATTCAGCGAGACCGTGATCGTCGTGCCGGACTGGGTGTAGGTGGCGGCAATGCTGCCAGCCAGCTCCTGGCCAGAGACTTCTACCGAACTGACCACATGGGTCGGGAACTTGGTGATCGCGCCACCTGGTGGAATCACCTCGTAGTCGATCTCGGCAAAGTTCGCGACCGGGGTGTCCTCAATCCGAACCGCTTCAATCTCGTACTCCCCCATACCCAGGCACAACAGTTGGTACAGGTACTGCTCGTTGCCCGCGTATTCCACATAAGGCTGCGCGGCGAAGTCCGGGTAGGCGCAGACCCGTCCGTACTGCACCGGAATGGCTTGGTCCAGCCGGGCCATGTTGCCCTGCGCCTGCAAGTTGTACGTGGGCGACGGGGCGGCCAGGCTTGCTGCTTGCTGGGCGGTGGTGGGCTTGGGTGGCGGGATCACCGCATTGACCAGCGCCATCCCTGCCATGGTGATACCAGCGGTGGCCACCGAGACGAAGGCGTCGAAGGCCGCCACCGAACCGATGCTGCCCGCAGACACCCCTGCCCAGGCCAAGTTGCTGGCCAGCATCGGCGCGTACACCATCACCGCCAGCATCAGCACCATACGCAGGGGGTTTGACCCACCACCACCGCCACCTTGCGGCAGCACGATGATGGCGATCAGGTCCCCGCAGCGAACCGGCTGGTCCCACGTGGCCCGCAATTGCGCTTCACCGTTTCGCAGTACCAGGATGGGCTGATCCAGTTCGGGCACCAGCGCACGCAGAGGCACAGGCTCCGAGATCGCCATGATCTGGCGGTCCTGGTGCGGATGAAAAGGGTTGCGGACGGTGATGCTGTGGGCGAACGGCTGGCTGTGGGAAATCAGCGACGTCGATGCCATGACAGCACCCTCAAGCCCACGCTGAGCAATGCAGCCACCGGGGTGAAGACCACACCAGCGGTTTCCAGGGAATGCAGCACACCACCCCCATCGGCCTGCAGGTAGATGCCAATGTGGCTCGGGCGTTCGGACTTGCCCATCAAACAGGCATCGCCTTCACGCGGCTCGCTCACGATGTCCCAATGGCCATATTCCGGATGATCGTCAAAGGCACGCAGCGAGGCCAAGCGACTGGTCGCATCCACATCAATGGCCGCGACGTCCCAGCCAAACCGTTCACGCCAGACACGACGCGCAAACGACCAGCAGTCACTGCTGCCCGCCACCCAGGGCAGACCAATGTACTGGCTGGCCCAGTGCGGTGCGCTGTCATCATGGTTTGAAGGGTTCATTGCGCAATCAGTCCAGGAAATACTTCGGCCGTGTAATCCAGGCCAGGAAACCGCCGGTTGGCGAGGTTCGGAAACCCACAGGTGGCACGCACCCGAAACACGGTGGCAGAAATCGACATCACAGTGAGCGTGAGCGGTGGGTTGTTCTGAGGTGCCGTGAGATCTGAGGACAGGAATGCCCGGTAGGTCACGGTGATCAACTCGCTGCTACCAGGCTGTCCGTTCATAGACGCCTCCACGTTGGCCAGGATGTCACGGCTGACGTTGTCGATCTCGATCACGCATTGCGGCACGGCGGTGTGCGTGACCTCGGGCGGCACCACATCGAAGGCGTAGCCCACAAAGGTGACGTACTGACCCGCGTTGCGCGGCGCACTGGACTCCAGCTTGGCTGTGAGATCCACGTGATCGCTCACCACCCGGATCGGCGTGGTGAAGTTTGGATGCCAGATCTCCAGGGTGTGGTGAATCACCAGGTTCGATGGCGCGCTGGCGTAAGCCTCCTTGATCGCCAGGCTCAGGGTGTCATCTGGCATCAACGAACCTCCAGTTTGGCGCTTACCTGCCAACGCGGACCGGGCTGCATTTCAGATTGCCAGGGGCCGACGAACCGGGCCTGGACCGAGCGCAATCCAGCGTCCCCGGTGTTCAAGTCCACCGTGAACCAGCTGGCTCCATTGGCGCAGTCGCCATCGAACCAAGCGCGAAACATCGCCATCTGTGCATCAGTCAAACGCCAGGTGACACTGACTTGATCGTTGCGCGCCGCACTGCGCCGGCGCACACGGGGCGCTCCGGCCTCCATGTCGGTGCGAACGGTGGCATCCACGGGCGCGATCGCATAGCCCGCGACCAAGGGACGGGGCAGTGTTGTGGGCCAAGTGGCCATATTTGTCTCCCGATCAGTAGGCGCCTGCGACGCGGTTCAGACCATAGGTGTTGGCCAGCACGCCCGGGCCAGGACCGGCTCCGCGCGCCACATCGCCCCAGACCTTTGCCGTGATCTGCTCGACCCAGACGTCGATCACCTGGTTACCGTTGCTGTCGGTGCGCTGCTGTTGCTGACCGCCTTTTCCAGCGGCCTCGATGACGTTGACAATCACCGTGCTGCCACCGCCATGGACTTTCACGCCCAAATCGCCATCGCGCATGCGCGTGAGCGGCATGATGGCCTCACCTGGGCTGCCGGGTTTTTCTCCCATGAGGCCGATGCGAGGCACGCTCGCAAAGCCTGCACCCTGGGCAAACGGGAACAGCGTCGGGCGATCGACCACCGTGTTGCGGTAGGCCGATAAGGCTGGGCCTTCGAACACATTGCCTTGGGCCGAAGGAAACAGGCTGCCCCACATCGAGCCCAAATCCAGCCCGGCCATGGCACCATTCATCGCATTGGCCAAAGGCAGCGTGATGGATCGCTGGATTTGGATGCGCACCAAGTCAGAAATGATGGAATCGGCCAGCGATTTGAAATCCAGCTTGCCGGTCATGACGAACTGGGTCAGTGCTGTCTCCATCCCCTTGAATGCATTGGCCGTCACTTGCTGCGCTCGCTTGGCCGCGTTGGTCGCATCGTCAATGTAGGTTCTGAGCGCCGACTTGGCACCGTATTCAAAGCTGCGCTGGTACTCGCCATTGGCCCGCACCAGGTCTTCCACGATCGGCAATTGCCGGGCCAGTGCGTCGTTGATGGCTTCAATGGTCTGCGCCCGCAGGCCTGGATCCTCGATCTGGTTGGCTTCCTTTCGAGCAGCGGCAGCCGCTTTTTCCAAATCGGTGCGGGCTTGCAGGGCGGCCTTATCTGCATCGGTCATGTCCAGCATCTGGCGCTGCAGTTGCAGAGCTTCGATGCGTTGGCGATTACTACCGATCAGGCCTTCGGTGATCTTGCGCGAGGCGGCTTCTTCCTTTTCAAACGCATCGAATGCCTTGTCTTTTTCCTTCTGGCGCTCAATCGCTTCGAGCACCTGGATGTACTGCTCGGCTTGAGCAGCCACGCCTTGGTAGCCATTGGCTTCGATCTGCAGCGCACGGGCACGCAGTTCAGCGGCTTCACCGTCTTGGGTACGGGTCAGGCGTGCACGCAGTTGGTTCAGGAAGGCTTCGCCTTCGTTGATCTTCTCGGCAGGCTTGGGTTTTTCGAAGACGGAGAGATCCAGCGATGGGCGGGGTTTGCGCGGCAGGGTTGGCAGAAACTTGTCGTAGATGGCCTGCACTTCCTTGGCCTGCGCCTCGGTGTCCAGCACGAACTTCTGGCCCATGACGCGCACCGTGCGGCGCTGCTCATCGAAGAATTTCTGGACCCGGTCCACATAGCCAGGATTCTGGTTGATGTTGAAGAGCCGGTCGTTGGCGGCGCGCACATAGTCGTCGCGAGCACCCTGCAACTTGGCAATCTCGGCATCGATGACCTTGGGGTCGTATCCCATGGACTTCATCGATCGCAGCAAATCCGTCTTGAACCAGGTCTCAATGTCTTTGCCCACCACCGACAGGCTGTCAAAGGGCTGGGCGATGACCCGCTTGGCCAGCACGGCCGATTCGGCAATGAAGGCCAGACCCGAGGCGACCGATTCCAGGAATCCGAGCGTAGCTTCCCGGTTAGAAGTGATGCGCTGCAGCTCATTGCTGAAACTGCCTGTCTCGCCCTGCGCCAGGATCACCTGTTCGGTGAAGTCGGCCAGCACCGGGATGACAGCGGCGCCAACCTGGCGTTGCACGCCTTCGAGCATGGCGCGCAGACGGTCCAGGTTGTCATTCAGGAGTTCAGCAGCTTGCGCGGTCTGGCTGTTGATGACCAGCCCAAAGCGTTCGGCCTCTTCCATCAAGGCGGTGATGCCTGCACGCCCCTGGTTGAGCAGGGGGATCAGGCTCATGCCTTCCTTACCAAAGAGCTTGATGGCCAGTGCCGCCTTGTCGGCCCCGTCGGGCATGTCGGCAAATTTGTCAGCCAGGTCGAGCAGGACCTGCTCAGTGGGACGGATTTGACCCGACGCATCCACTGCCGAGACGCCCAGTGCCTTGAGGGCGGCACTGCCCTCTTCGCCCTGGACTTGGGTGTCGAACATGGCCACCGACAGCCGCTGCAGGCCTTTGACCAGGCCCTGCAAGTCGGTGTCGGACATCTGGGCCACATAGGTCAGTGCCGACAGGGCTTCGACCGACACCCCCGTCTTTTGCGCTAGGTTGGCTAACTCGTCGGCGGTGTTGGCCACCGGGAGGACCAAGGCGGTAATGCCGATGCCCACGGCAGCGAGTCCAGCACCGGCAATCAGGCCTGCTGGCCCAAGCTTGCCAAGAACCGAGCCCAGCATACCGAGCCGGTCGGTGGCGGCCTGCAGCTGGAACTTGGCGTCGTTGGCCGCACTGGACAGGAGCTTCAAGCCACTGGACGCAGGGGTGGCTGCAGCCTCGATTTTTTTGAGCGAGCGCTCCCCCTTTTCGCCGATCTCGGACAGCTCGGCCTTGACCTTTCCGCCGTCGATGACGGACAGGCGGATAGAGAGATTGCGTTCAGCCATGGGGAATCCGTCTTCGCTTTATTCGTCTTGATGAAATGCGCTCATGAGGCCCGCCTCTGCTGCTGGAAAAAGATCGATTGCGGTGGCCTTGTCCAATCCAGCGCACTCGCAAGTCAGCATCCAAGCGTTCAGATCCAATCCGACCACCCGGCCCTGCGCCATGCGCAGCTGGCTGGCACACAGTTCAACGGCACTGGCGGCTTGCCAGCCTTCCAGGCTCAGTGGCGCGTTCATGGTGTAGGGGCACTCGGGGCACGCATTGGGGCAGGCGTTGCAGTACGCAGGCCCGCCACCGAAGTGCCATGCGGTACGAGCCTTCAGACGTTTTTTTCTGATTCCAAGGCGTATAGCCCGGCGAGGTATTCGCGTTCGAAGGCATCGGCCAGCAGCCAGTGCTCCATCAAGGCAGCCACCCCATCAGGTGTCACCGTGGCAGGCTGGCCCTGGTCATCGGCCACCCCTTCCCAAGCGAGCACCGCCAGCTTGGCCAGCTCGGCGATGAGGGTAGCAGTGCGTTCGCCCGCAGCGGCGATATCGGTACCAGCCACTTTGGAGGCGGCATGGCGCGCGGCCATCACCAGGGCAGTCGTGGCAGGTCGGACCTGCAGGCGCACGCCTGCGGCCAGCGTGATCCAGTGCGGTTCACGCGCAATGTTGAGTTTGATCATGGATGTGTCCTGGGAGTGAATCAATACGTGGTCACGTCGTTCACCAGCTCGACAGTGAGCATCTTGTTGGCTGCGAGGTTCTTGGCGGCTTGCCATTCAAAGGTGGCCTGAATGCCGCCCGGCCCAGAGATGGAGACCTTGGGCTTGGGTAGGTAGACCTCATGCGCAATGAAGGTCAGCCGCTTGGTCGCATCGATCGTGTAAGCGAAGGTCAATTCCAGCGGCGTGTTGTTGGTCGCCGCATCGATGAGCTGGGTATCGGCAAACCGCACCTCCAAGTTGCCAGTGAGGCTGGCCACGGTTGGGTCGGCGCCATCAATCTTTCCGTCCGATCGGATGGTCTCAATGCGCTCAAGGTTGTTCGAGTACGTCAGTTGAGCCGAGACCACGTTGCCGAGCGCCGTGCCGCCCTTCTTGATGGATCCCTGGAACTGGTTGAAGCGCAGGATATCGCGCGTCGTCGGGGTGGAGTCGATGGTGGCAGCCTGCTTGACCTCACCTTGGGCGATCAGGCCGACTGTGGC
>JAXITB010000090.1:0-8497 GCA_034680305.1 Polaromonas sp.
CAGATATCGGGGTGGCTGAAAACGGGGGCGGCGTGATTGGCTTTGATGAGGCGGCCTGTTCAATGACAGTTTTGCAACGAAGCCGCCTCTGACTCATACGGGGCCAATGAGCGCCTTAAACTCAGACCGTACCAGGAAAGGTTTTTCCTTGCTCCGGAGCCTGATGTGCGATGAATGTCCTGCTGGTGGAAGATGAACAACGCATCGCCGATTTTGTGGCCCAGGGCTTCACTGCAGCCGGCCACCAGATCACCCACGCGGCCGATGGCGACCAGGCCCTGGCAGAGCTGGCAGGGCACGAGCATGACATCATTATTTTGGACCTCATGCTGCCGGTCAAAGATGGCATCGAAGTGCTGCGCAGTGTCCGCGCAGGCGGGAGATCCATACCTGTTCTGATCCTGAGCGCCAAGGTCGAACTCGAAGACCGACTCCGGGGCTTCGAGTTCGGGGCAGACGACTATGTGCCCAAACCTTTCTACATTGAGGAGCTGATCGCCCGCGCGCAACTGCTGGTCGCCCGGCGCGGCGGTGACACCGAGGCCAGCATTCAGGTCGGCGGCCTGCGACTTGACCGCCTCAAACGCGAAGTGTCTTGGCGCGATGGCTCAGCCCTCTTGAGCTCACGCGAATACCGTCTGCTTGAGTTGTTGATGCGCTCACCCGGCACCCTTTTTTCAAGGCAGCAAATTCTCCAGCAGGTCTGGGACATCAGTTTCGATCCGCAAACCAATGTCGTCGATGTCTGCGTGCAACGCCTCAAACGCAAGACCGAGACAGCGGATGGCTCCCACGGGGTTCACATCGAGGCCGTTCGCGGGGTCGGCTATCGACTGAAAATGCGAGGCGCTGATGGCTAAGTCCTTCAAGCTGCGCCTGCTGATCTTTCTGTTCATCGGCACCTGCGTGGTCATTGCCGCCAACCGGCTACTGGCCCAGTATTTCCTGAGCACCCAACTGACTGAGCGCCTGCGCATTGAACTGGCCCAGGGCCTGCACCGATGCGGCCAGCATCTGGTGGCCCGCGACCTTTATCGGCAATGCTTTGATCGTCTGGCCCCCCAAAGCCTGACTGCGGTGGTGGCCGATCAACACCGACACTGCCCACCCGCTGCAACCGGGCGGGAGTCCGGGGGACCTTGTCAGATTTTTCGCCAGGCCACCTGGGCGCCTTCGGACCCAGCCTGGGGCCTTCCAGTCACCCAGGCCATGGCCAGAATTGACGAAGATCTCTGGTTTGCGGTGCGTCATCAAGCTCAGCCAGATGGAGACATACTGATGCTCAGGCAGTCCGACATTGCCTCCTTTCAGGAGCAGATTTGGGCCTTGCGTGACCGAAACCTGGTTTATGTGCTGCCCTTCATCGTGGCCGCCATCTTCGCTCTGACCCTGTTTCTGGCCTTCGTGGCGCTGCGGCCGCTGCGGCAACTGGAACAGTTCATGCTGACCCTGGACTCAAGCAACCTTCAGGGCGATGGTCAACCAAAGCCCGAGTTCGTCGAGTTCCAACGTTTCCTGTCCATTTTTCAGGATCTGCGCGGCCGCCTGAACGCCAGCCTCAGCCGTGCCCGCCGCTTCACGGGGGACGCCTCCCACGAACTCCGAACGCCATTGACCATCCTGCGCGGCCATTGCGAACAACTGATCCGCCGTCTGCCTGTGGGCTCGAATGATCAGATCCAGGCGCGGGTGATCAGTGACGAGGTTGAACGCCTGATCACCATCGTCGAAAAGTTGCTTTTGCTCTCGCGGGCCGATGCAAACAGCATCAAGCCACAAATGCAGGCGCTCAACCTGACCGAAGCGGTCGAGCAGATCATCAGCGACAGCGACCCGGCCCATTCTGGCCTGGAGGTGAGGTCACACATCGAAGCGAACATCGTTTGGCATTGCGACCGAACGCTTATTCTCCAGGTGCTCCAGAACCTCTATGCCAATGCCGTGAGCTATAACTTGCCAGGTGGCTGGATCCGCATCGAACTGGCCCGACAGGGCGATGCCTTTAGCCTGACCCTAGAAAACCCGGCGGCCCATGTGAGCGAAGAGTTGCTCGAACGCGCCTTCGAGCGCTTTTACCGCGCCGATGCGGCACACACCCGCAAAGTGGACGGCCACGGGCTAGGCCTGAGCCTTTGCCTGGAAATTGCAAAAGTGCATGGCGCCAGCCTGAGCGTCGAGCGCAAACCGGGACAGGTTTTTTCAGTCAAGATGACTGCACCGATGACGCCCAAAGGCCCATGAGCTTGGGCTCAGAATGATGCGCTGACAGTCAGCCAGACGCGGTTCTTGATCAAGGTCCCGTCCTGATCGCGCCCGGTGACATCATCTGGTTTGGGGTTTCGGCCTGAACGTCTGGCCCAGACCGCACGAACGTTCAAGGCATCCAGAGCCAGCCAGTTAATGGCCAGACCACTGCCCCTGAGCCCATAGCGGTTGACCTCGGGCGCTCCGGGATAGCCATTTCTCAGATTGGTCCGTACCCAACCGATGTCGTAAAAACTCGCCAAGGACAAAGTCGAGTTCCAGCGCCAACGCAGTTCCAAATTGACCATGCGCCCGTGGGTGCCAGCGGCCTCTCCGCTGCCATAGGCTCGCACACCAGAGGCGCCGCCGAGTGCGAACTTTTCAGACGAGTCCAGATTTTTGCTGGCCCACTGCCCCGAGAAAGCGCCGTAGACAGAAACGCTACCGAAAATCGACTGTTCCTGGCTGAGCATCCATCGCAGCTTGGTGAAATGACCAGCCGGGTTGGCATCTTTGGCCAAGGTGTCCTCATTGGGCGAGCCGCTCAAGTCCAGTTGGCCCAAAGAGACGGTGAGGTTGCCCCCCAGCGCCCCCGACAACCCACCCCAGTCGGTTTCCCGATTGCCCTGTAAGCCCAAGGAGTAAACGCGACTCGAATAGTCGGAAGACAGCAAGCCTAAGGGGTCGTAGTTGTTGAAATGCTTTTCGTCAAGGCTCAGGTTCAGGTAAAGGTTGCGATTACGGGCCCGCACGATCGGATAGGTCAACTCGGCCCCGTAGGTTTCGGAGTTGCCATGGCCTCGCACCTCGACCGGCAGGTTGACCACCTTGTATTTCAGCTGCGAGCCGCTGACACTGCCGCGCCAGCCATCGGTGCCCAGCGGGATGCTCAGGCCAAGGCGGCCATAGTTGCTGCCATCGGTTTGTGCCCCCTGAAAACTAAGCCCGCCGCCCGGACGAAGGAAGTTGTTGAAGTTGAGCATGGCCGCAACCCGATTGGGGCCGGTCCCATAGGAGCCGGTGTTGTCCCGGCTCATATTGACCTCCATGAAGGGCTTAGGCAGGGTCTTGAGGATGAGGTCGGTTTGAGCCTGGCCTTCGCCCTCCATCAGATTGCCCGCCACATTGACCCCGGCGATGTCGTTGGCAATCAGCAACCCCCGGTCGGTCTGGCCGCTGTTCAAAAAACTGCCCGCTGGCTGGCTGGTTTCGATGATCCTGCGCAGCAAGGGCAGAGAGCTGGGTTTGGCCACCTCGCCGTCGCTGCGGATCTCGCCCAATGTGGCCTCAAGCACTTGGATGGTGGCTACGCCCTGAACAATGTCCTGCTCCGGCAGAAACACACGCACCGTCCAACCCAGTTGGCGAAATCGCTGAGCCACCGCAGCAGCAGCGTCTTCGAGTTCCGAAAACGACAACGGCCGGCCGAGATAAATCGCCAGCGCCTCCTGGAGCTCAGCCTCAGGAATCAGGGTCGAGCCCCTCAATGCGAAACGATTGATCGTCACGCGTGGGCCATCGGGCGCACGCCGAGCCCGTGGAGCGGGACCCGGTTCGGGCGCCAGCAAGCGCGGCAGACGCATCACCTGATTGCGGTCGATCTGCTGCTGCAAGCTGCCCGCATCAATCTGCGCCTGAGCGCTGAGCGCACCGAGCATGAGACCAGCAGCCATCGCAACACGCCGCACTGGGAAATCCGTCCAACAAAATCTGTTCACAACAAAAACCCGCCTAAAAAATTGAATGCCTGTCACGATTCATCACAGCGCAAGCTCAACGACCCACCACGCCAGACTCGGACACCACCACATTGGTTCGCTGACCGCCGACATTAATAATCACCGTGACCGGCAAGCTGGTGGCCGGGGTGGACTCCACCACCAAAGCCCGCTGGCCGGCGTCGTACTTGATCCAGGTGGGCAGCGGCCTGTCGTTGGACAAGGTGGCATTGACGCTGGGGCTGGCGTTGGCCGCCGCCGGACGCACGACCGATTCGGGCAGGGCCACCACCAGCGGCGCGCTGCCACGCACCGTGGCTTGCGGCACCACCACATTGACCAAACCGACAGCACCTGCGCTGGGCTGATTGATCACTGCCACAGTCACGCCGGCGGTGGCCCCTGGTGCGCGCGGAACGGTCGTGGCCGCAGCCGGTGCGGCTGTCGGCCGGGTAGACTCCGCCGCCTCTGGCGCAGAAGCGGCAGGCGCCGCTGCATCGGCAGTCGAGGCAGCCGGTGCCGCTGCTGGCGCCGAAGCCACTGTGGCAGCCGCAGCCGGCACATCGGCGGCGGCCGCGGCTGCAGCAGGTGCTGCAACAGAGGCGGCGCCATCTGCCGGCGTTGCGGTGCTGCTGGGCGCGGCCGACCGGGTGACCAGGCTGTCGACTTTGCTGGTCGAGGGCGCCCACTTCGGCAGGTCCACAACCACATCCGACAGGGCCTTGATCTTGACCATGTTCTGGGTATCGCCTGGCAGTTTGCTCGGCTCCAGCGATAACTTGTAGTTGGACAGGACCGCCGTGCCCCCGGCCGAGAACAACTCGGTCACGAAGTTCTCATCGTTGCGCGACACCTCCCGGTATTGCACGGTGAACTTGCTCAGCGCCGTCAAGGTCTCGCCATTGACCAGCCCGGTGGTGCTAAAGGCCGTGGGCTTGATGATCTCGGTGGTGCCGCTGTAGTTGCCCTCGACCGTCACGCCCAGCGGGGCCTTGACGATGGTGGCCACCACCTGGCCGATGGTGGCGCCGCGCACCAGCACATAGTTGGGATCGCTCAGCTGCAGAACCTGCGGATTGACAAAGCCTGCATAGGTACCCACCGGGGCAATGCTCTGGCCCATGGGGGTGGCGCTGATGTTGGCCGTACCTGAGGTGATCTGCGGCTGCACTTCGGTACCAACCATGCCAGTGAAGACGATGTCTCTGGCCGTGTTGTCAAACCCGAGCTTGCCGTCGTAAACCTTGGTGATGTTCAGATCGAGCACCTTGGGCAGGATCTCACCAATGGCCGCGCTGGTCGTCGTCGGTGCGGTATAGCCATAGACCGGCCGGCCATTGTTTTCAGCCGTTAGCACCAAGCCGCTGGCAATCACCAACTTGCCCGTGCCGGCGTTGGCCCAGGCGGCGCCGGAGCCATTGCTGGAATACACGCCCCGGGAGAAATCGTGCAAGGTCAGCACGTCCTGGTTGACCCCCACCCCATCGGCCTGATTCTGGAACGCCACCTTGTAGTTGGCGCGGACCAGATCAGATTGGGTGTTGGCGTCGTAGATCTTGCTGATCGGGCCAAGCAGTTCAATGCTCAATTCGGGCGCGTACTGATGCAACAAAGCGCGGCCAGTAGAGGCCAGAGCGGTCTGACCCAAGCTGGCTTTGTACTGAACAAAGTCGTGCGACAAAGCACCGGGCTGATCGCCACTGCTCACATCAAACGGCGCTGGGTTGGTACTCCAGACCTGCCAGGCATTGCCGCCACCGGAGAGCAATGAAGTGGCGCCGGCCTGGTTGACAAAGCGGCCCGTCTGCAGCACCAGGGCACCGTTGTCGGTCTGGATGGCGGAGCCGGCGGCCAAGGTGAGCGTGCCGGTATTGCGCAGATCAATTGCACCCGCGCTGGACTGGACGGTCGAGCCCTGGGCCAAGGTCAGGTCACCGGTGTTGCGCACAGTGATCGCGCCAGCGGTGCGAATACCACTGCCCGCTTTCGCACCGACTTGGACCGGCGCGACCTGCAGCGCACTGCTGTTGACCAGATCAAGCGAGCCGATGAGGCCGCTGCTGGCGACGGTGGACAAGGCATTGGCGCTGTTGCCAAGCTCGAAGGCGCCCGCGCCTTGCAGCAGCAAACCCTTGCCGGGTGCGGAGATGGCGCCCGTGATGGTGAGCTTGTCGGCATTGACCTCTAACACGCTGTCTCCGGTCAAGCGCACCGGGCCTGACACAGTGCCTTGCCCGCGCGAGACCAGCAATGTGGCCCCATCGAGCGTCAAGGCATGCCCGGCGACCTGCACGTTCTGCAACTCCAGGCTCGCGCCTGGCAACACCGTCACCGCGCCGCCGCTGCCCAAAGCTTGATCGCTGCTCAAAGCCAGGGTGCCGGCCGCGACCGTGGTCGTGCCGGTATAGCTGTTGCTGCCGCTCAAGACCAGCCGTCCGCCACCGGCCTTGCTCAGCTCAGTGCCGGTGCCTGCGATCACCCCTTCGACGATGCTGTCCTCGGCCAGCACCAATTGGATCGGACCGGAAACACCCAAGGCTTGGGCGCTGAGTGCTTTCGCATCCACACTCAAGCCTGCCAGGTCAGCGCCCGCGCCACCCACGGTCGCGGCCAACGTGGTGATGCCTCTGTCGTTGATGCTCAGGTGACGTGGCGTGCCGTCAGAGCGCAGCGTCGCGCCTACGGTGATGCCTGTGCCGCTGAGCGCGGCATCAGCGCCTAAGGTCAGCGCATCGCCATAGGTCTGAGCGCCGCTGGTGCGCACGCTGCCCCCATTGATCGTGGTGGTGCCACCTGCATCGGTGCTCAAGCTGGCCAGCTGCTCGCCCGAATTCGAGCCTCCGACTGCGCCAGCCAAAACGGTGCTGCCTGTGTCGTTGATCGTCAAGCTGCGCGGCGTGCCGTCAGATTTGACGGTGCTGCCCAGGGTGATGCCCGCGCCGGCCAGTGTGGTGTCTGCGCCCAAGGTCACCGCATCGCCGTAGGTCTGCGCGCCCAGGGATGCCATGCTGCCGCCCTTGATTGAGGTGGTACCGCCTGCATCGGTGGTCAAGCTGGCCAATTGGTCACCCGCAGCCGTACCGCCGACCGCGCCAAGCAAGTTGGTGCTGCCGCTGTCCTTGATCGTCAAACTGCGGTTGGTGCCGTCAGACTTGAGCGCAGCGCCTACCGTGATGTCCACCCCGCTGAGCGTGGTGTTCGCACCCAGGGTCACTGCATCGCCGTAGGTCTGTGCACCCACCGTAGAAATGCTGCCGCCATTGATCGCCGTGGTGCCACCCGCATCGGTCGTCAAGCTGGCCAGCTTGTCGCCTGCGCTTGAGCCGCCGACTGCACCCACCAAGGTGGTGCTGCCGCTGTCCTTGATCGCCAAGTGGCGCGGCGTACCGTCGGACTTGACGGTGCTGCCCAGGGTGAGGCCCACCCCAGTCAGCGTCAGGTCAGCAGCCAGAGTGACGGCATCGCCATAGGTCTGGCTGCCAGCGGTGTGCACACGGCCGCCGCTGATCAGCGTCGTGCCGGCCGCATCGGTGCTGAGGCTGCTGAGTCTGTCGCCGGCGGTCGCACCGCCCACCGCACCGGCCAAGGTGGTCGTGCCGCTGTCGTTGAGGCTCAAGCTGCGATTGCCGCCGCTGGACTTGACGACGCCGCCCAGGGTGAGGCCCACCCCGCCAAGGGTGGTGTCAGCCCCCAAGGTCACCACGCCGCCGTAGGTTTGTGCCCCGGTGGTCAGGACGCTGCCACCCAGGATCACCGTCGTACCGGCGGCGTCCAGGCTCAGGCTGGCCAGCTTATCGCCCGCCGCGCCCGCACCGCCAACTGCGCCGCTCAAGGTGGTGGTGCCACCATCGCTGATGCTCAGCCTGCGGTTGCTACCGCTGGAGGTGATGGTGCTGCCAAAGGTGAGATCGGCACCCAGCATCGTCACATCGGCGCCCAGGGTCACCGCCCCCGTGTAAATTTGGGCGCCGTCGGTCGAGATCGCACGGCCATTGATCGTGCTCGCACCACTGATCGAAAGCTGGCTCAGGCCGGAGACGGTATCGGCCGCCGCATCGCCGAGCACTGCATCACCAGCGATGCTCAAGCCATAGCCACGGCCGGACACTGAACCGCGGGTCGTCACCGCAGTGGCGCTCAATGTGATGTCGGAGCCCAAGCTCAGTGCGCCGCCATAAGTCTGGGCACCAGTCGTCGAGACCGTGTCGGTGTTGATGGTGCTGTTGCCGCTCACGGCCAGCGCACTCAAGCCAGTCACCGTATCTTCGCTGCTGTTGCCCAGCACGGCGTTGCCGGTGATGGTCAGAGATTTGCCAGCACCGCTGATCACGTCACGGGTGCTCACCGTGCTGCCGGTCAGGGTGGTGTCGCTGCCCAAGGTCAGCGCGCCACTGTAGGTCTGCGAGCCACTGGTGCTGACCGTTGCCGCGTTGATGCGAGAGGTCCCGCTGACTGCCAGAGTGCTCAAGCCCGTCACCATATCCGAGGAGCCAGCGCCCAGCACCGCATCACCGCCGATAGTCAGCGCGTTGCCG
>JAXITB010000091.1:0-8461 GCA_034680305.1 Polaromonas sp.
AGATGTGGAGCATGCAGTTGCGCCTGAACGACTGCTACCGCCAGCAGCGCTTCCCCTACCCGGGTTTTGGCAGCGATGCCACCATTGCGCTGTCGACCTATCTGGGCGTCAATGCCAAGGGGGCTGCTTCGGTGGTTCCAGCCATCAAACGTTGAGGAGCCACGCATGAATTCAACAACCCTTCGCAAGTCGCTGATCGTGGTGGCCGCATCGGCCCTGGTGGCCGGCTGCGCCAGTCTGCCCTCGTCGGCCGAACTCGACGCCATGACCGATCGCATCGTCAAGGCTTCCTTCCGTGACCAGGGCGTCGCCAAGGTCGACCGGGTGCTGGCCACCGACGAAACCAACCGCTTGTGCAGCCAGGCCGATGTCGCCGGCAAGCCTCTGGACGATGCCACTGCCAAGCGCATCGAAGAGGCCAACCTGAAGGCGGTCAAGTGGCCTTCAGACGGCAAGTTCCTTGGGGACTGGAAGCAGGGCGAGGCCATTGCCCAGAGCGGTCGGGGCCTGACCTGGACCGACGACGCCAAAGTGGCCAATGGTGGCAACTGCTACAACTGCCATCAGATCAGCAAGGAAGAGATCTCCTTTGGCACGCTCGGCCCCAGCCTGTACAACTACGGCAAGATCCGTGGCATCAAGGACCCCAATGACCCGGCCTCGCGCGCCATCGTGGAGTACACCTGGGGCAAGATCTGGAACTCCAAGGCCTACAACGCCTGCTCGAACATGCCGCGTGCAGGGCATGCGGGCATCTTGAATGAGGCGCAGGTGCGGCACGTTGTGGCGCTCTTGCTTGACCCGAAGTCTCCGGTCAACAAGTGAGGCTTTTCTGAACCCGGCCTGGCCGGGTTTTTTACCGTTTGATATATCAGTCACAGGCCATATATGAATCTCACCAAACGCGAGTTTTTGCAAGTCATGACGGCTGCGGGCGTGGCCGGCATGGCGGTCGGCCGCCACGCCGAGGCAGCCACGGCTGCTGATCAGCTCTACGAGCTGCCCCGCTTCGGTCAGGTGTCGTTTCTGCACATGACCGACTGCCACGCCCAGCTCAAGCCGATTCACTTTCGTGAGCCCAGCATCAATCTGGGCATAGGCGGCATGCGCGGCCAGTTGCCTCACCTGGTGGGCGAGCACCTGCTCAAGGCGGCGGGTGTGCCCGCCGGTTCGGCCCAGGCCCATGCCCTGACTTACCTCGACTTTGAAAGTGCGGCCCGCCGCTTTGGCAAGGTCGGCGGCTTCGCCCACTTGGCCAGCCTGGTCAAGCGCGTGCGGGCCAGCCGGCCTGGCTCCTTGCTGCTGGACGGGGGCGACACTTGGCAGGGCTCGGGCACTGCGTTGTGGACCAACGGACAGGACATGGTCGATGCCTGCAAGCTGCTCGGGGTCGATGTGATGACCGGGCACTGGGAATTCACCCTGGGTATGGAGCGCGTCAAGGCCATCGTCGAGAAGGACTTTGCGGGCAAGGTCGACTTTGTGGCGCAGAACATCAAGACGGCCGATTTTGGCGACCCGGTGTTCAAACCCTATGTGATTCGCGAGATCAATGGCGTGCCCTGCGCCATCATCGGCCAGGCCTTTCCCTACACCCCCATCGCCAACCCCCGTTACATGGTGGCGGACTGGGAGTTCGGCATCCAGGATCAGAACATGCAGGCCATGGTCGATGAGGCTCGGGGCAAGGGCGCCCAAGTGGTGGTGGTGCTCAGCCACAACGGCATGGACGTGGACCTGAAGATGGCCAGTCGTGTCAGCGGCATTGACGCCATCTTGGGGGGGCACACCCATGACGGCGTGCCGGTGGCCACGCTGGTGGCCAACAAAAGCGGCAAGACCATCGTCACCAATGCAGGCTCCAATGGCAAGTTTTTGGGCGTGTTGGACTTTGAAGTCAAAGACAAGAAAGTCTCCGACTTCCGCTACAAGTTGCTGCCGGTTTTTTCCAACCTCTTGCCGGCCGACAAGGAGATGGATGCACTGATCCAGAAAATCCGCGCCCCCTACGAGTCTAGGCTGTCTGAAACGCTGGGTGTGACCGACGGTCTGCTGTATCGCCGGGGCAATTTCAATGGCACGGGCGACCAGTTGCTGGTCGATGCCCTCATGGACGTGCAGGGCGCCCAGATCGCTTTTTCGCCGGGCTTTCGCTGGGGAACCTCGCTACTGCCCGGTCAGCCCATCACTCGCGAGTGGCTGCTGGACATGACCGCCACCACCTACTCGTTTGCCACCATCACAGAGATGACGGGCGAGATGATCAAGACCGTGCTCGAAGACGTCTGCGACAACCTTTTCAACCCGGATCCCTACTACCAGCAGGGCGGCGACATGGTGCGCGTGGGCGGCCTGAGCTACGTCTGCGATCCGACCGCCAGCATGGGCAAGCGCATCAGCGAGATACGCCTGGGGGGGCAACTCATTGATGCTTCGCGCCGTTACAAAGTGGCCGGTTGGGCGCCGGTGGCCGAAGAAGCCCGGCGCGCGGGCAACAAGCAGGTCTGGGAGGTCGTCGAGCAGTGGCTCAAGGCCCAGGGTGGGCGCGTCAAGCCTCGCCAGTTGAACACGCCCCGGATCATCGGGGCTTTGCCCAACCCAGGTTACGCGGCCTGAGCCGCTCGCGAGGGCCCCCACCATGCTCACCCGCAGGCGTTTGATCGGTGGCAGCTGTCTCTTGCTGGCTGCCGCCGCACCTGAACTCGGGCTGCTGGCCCAGCAGGCCCGAGACTTCATCGAGGGACCACCGGTGCCCGACATCGAGCCGATCCGGCTGTCTGAGCGGGTGTGGATGGTGTTTTCGCCCGATGGTTTTCCGACGCCGAAGAACCTGGGCATGATGTCCAACGTCAGTTTTGTGATCACCTCGCAGGGTGTGGTGATCCTCGATTCGGGCAGCTCGCTGCAGATTGGCCAGATGGTCATCCGCATGATCCGTCGCTTGACCGATAAGCCGGTGGTGGCCGTGTTCAACAGCCACTATCACGGTGATCATTGGCTGGGCAACCATGCCTTCGTGCAGACCTGGGGGCCGCAGTTGCCCATTCATGCCCTGCCCAGCACCATCGAGGCCATCAAAGGCACGGCCGGCAGCAGTTGGCGCAACCTGATGGAACGATGGACCAACCAGTCCACTGCCGGCACCGAGGTGGTGGTGCCCAACACAGCGGTCCGGCATGGGCAAGTGCTGCGCTGGGGCGACACCACCTTTCGGATGCACCACTATGGCACCGCCCACACGCCTTCCGACCTGTGCGTGGAGGTGGTCGAAGACAAGGTCACCATGGTGGGTGACATCGCCATGGGCAATCGGGTGGCCAACATGGATGAGGGCTCTTACCTCGGAACCTTCAAATACTATGCGGCGCTCAAGCAGGCGACTGGCCAGCAACTGTGGCTGCCCGGTCATGGCCGAGCGTCGCGCGATTTGCTGGACAGCTATGGCCGCTTCATGGCGGGCATCTGGGAGCCATGCCTGCAAGCGGTCAAGGACGGCAAGAGCGAAGTCGAGGCCAAGGCCATGGTGCTGCGCGACCCAAGGGTGACACAGCGCGCCGCCGGGATGCAGGGCTTTGAGGGCAATATCGGCAAGTACATCAGCCTGGCCTATCTCGAAGCCGAGAAGGAGGCTTTTTGAGCCTGGTTGCTGACCATCCGAGACTCAGCTGGGCAAGCGAGTACTCCGCTCGGGTTTGCGGCAACGAGCGGCTGGCACAGGCGCTGATAGCGCACAATTAGGCTTGGGATTTAACGGCTCATCGCCATGGCAAAAACTTCATCAACAGACATCGACGATCTCGTCTTGGCTCAGTCCGAGGAAGTGTTTGAAAAAGCGGCGGAGGTCTTTCGGCTGATGGCTGCGCCCATGCGGCTTCGGATCATCAGCAGTCTGTGTCATGGTGAAAAGAACGTCTCCGAGCTGCTTTCGGAGATCGAGACCACGCAGCCCAATATGTCGCAGCATCTGAACACGCTGTATTTGGCCGGTGTGCTGGGAAAGCGGCGCGATGGCGTGCAAATCTTTTACCGGATCACCAATCAAAGGGTGGTCAGCCTGTGCCGGGCCGTCTGCACCCAGATCGCGGTGGAGGGCTAGCATGGCCCTGGGATGCGACCGCCGGCAGCTCCTCTTGCTCGGTGGTGGTGTCTGGCTGGCCGGATGGCGACCGACGGCATCGGCAGCGACCAGCCTGCCGGCTGCCCGCGATCTTTTTCAGGAAATCGGTTTGGCGCAGCAGCGGGGGCAGCCGCTGATCGTGCTGGCCAGCCTCGAGGGCTGCGTGCACTGCGAGCGGGTGCGACGCAGCAACTTGCTGCCCCGACTGGGATCGGGTCAGCCCGTGGTACAGGTCAATCTGCGCAGCAGCGAAGTCGTCAAGGATGCGCAAGGCCGACCGACGACCCATGATGCGATGGCGCGCCAATGGCAAGTCAAGGTCACGCCAACGCTGCTGTTCTTGGGAACCGGTGGCCGCGAACTGGCTGAGCGCATGGAAGGCGCTTATCAGCCTGATTTTTATGAGGCGTACCTAGAAGATCGCCTGAGCAGGGCCCGGCAGCGGATCTGAAGGTGCATGCGGTGCGGGCGGGGTCCGGACGTGAAAAAGCCCGCGCGCAGGCGGGCTTTGATTTGACGCAAAAAAGAATTACTTCTTCTTGCAGTCAGCGTGGTCCTTGTTCTTGGCATCTTTGCAGTCCACTTTGGCGGCGACTTTGTCGGCAGCGGCCAGAGCGGGCACGGAGATGAAGGCGAAGGCGGCGATGATGGCGGAGATCACAACTTTCATGAGACAACCTTTAAAAGTCAAATGGGTTGAAAACGCAGATCGAAGGAATCAACGTTCTGCGGTTGGGAGATTAATGGAAACTTTACGAATCCATTCCTAGGTTTGCCCTAATTTGTTGCGCGAATGCAAAAGCCAAGGTTTTTTCCTAGGGTTAGCACTGAAATTCTCAGACCTTGGTGACCCGGCTTCAGGACAGCAGGGCAGCCAAGCCCCCTTCGGGTTCAAAGCGGCCGTTGCGATAGATCATGCGTGTGGGACCGTCCCAAGCCGCCTGTTTGACCGGATGCCCCGGATCGCCCGGGTAGCACAGCACCCGCTGGCCATTGACGTCGTGTGGCTCGGGCAAGATCTGCATGGGCGGGCGCAGGCGCGCCGCCTGCATGACCTGCTCGGCCGTCGGCAGTCGCCCGACCTGCATCAGGGTGAGCAGTTGCACTGGCGCCAGGGTCATTTGTCCATTCCAGTAGTTCTCGATGGCCTGATTGGGCCGCAGCCACAGCGCCTCGGTGATCTCGTGGGCATCATGGTGCGCTTGCTGCCCCGCTGGGGCAACGGCCACAAAAAAACGGGTGTCGAAACGGCGGTCCATCATGCTCGGGCGGCGGGGGGTGGTCCAACGTGACCAGGGGCGCAACTGTCGGGTCTGCAAGGGCCGGAGCCCGAGTTCGCCCATGGCCTGCAGGAACGGTGCCCCCTGGGTCAGGTTGCGTCGCAGTGCCTGGCGAGCCTGCACCATTTCCTTGGCTGCCTCGGGCCGATGGGCCTTGTGCAGCAGCAGGTCGCACTCTTCGAAGGTCTCCCGCAGCGCGGCCACATGCAGACCGCTGGCGGTGCGTGCATCGCAGTCGTCTTCACCGAGCGCTTGCTGCAGCGCCTGAGCGCTTTGATCCAGGTCCGTTGCTTGGGCCTGGCAGTCCTGCTCATCGAGCTTGCCGCCCGGAAAGACATAGGCTCCCCCGAGCACGTGGGACTTGCTGTGTCGCTTGACCAGCAGCACCTCCAGGCCCTCAGGGCCATCGCGCAGCAGCACCACCGTCGCGGCGGGCACGGGCGGTGTCAGCACCTCCTGTTGATTGATTTCGATGGTCATTCGTTCATTGTGGCCTGCTCCTCGGCCGCGACTGTGGCCTCTGGACCCCGGGAGGCGTCACCTTTGCTACAGTGGGCGCAGGAGGGGTTTGAAGATGCAAGCAGTCCTGCGATTGTTTTCGCTGTCTGTTCTGGTGTTCGCCAGCCAAGTGGCTTGGGCGCAACCGTTTAAGCTCCAGTGCGATGTGGAGGGCAAGTTTGCGGATGCCGATGGCAAGGCCGGACAGGCCCGTGTGGCCATCGAGTTGCAGGTCATCGGGCGGCACCTGTATTTCACCGTGATTGGCCCCAAGCCCTATGAAATGCGCGTCAGCACTTTGGTCACCGAAGACTACGAGGGCACCAACCTGACCTCTTCCACCCAACTCGGTGCCCGTCGCAAGCACCGCGCTTCGGGGCAGGAGACCAGTCTGCTGATTGAGCGGGGCTCGATTGAGCTGAGCGCCTACAACGATGTGGCGGTGCAAGGCAAGCTCAAGCGATTCAAGTACACCGGCAAGTGCCGACAAAGCGGCGCCTGAGGAGCTCAGGCGATGTCGATGGTGTGCACGCCGAACTGACCTTTGCGGCGGTCGTCGAAATAGCGTTCGAGCGTCTCTCGGACGGTGCGAAAAGCCAGCTCATCCCAGGGGATGCTGTCTTCGGTGAACAGGCGCGCTTCCATGGTTTCATGACCGGGTTGGAAGTGGGTGCTCAGCAGCCGGGCTCGGTAAAACAAATGCACCTGGCCTACCCGCACCACATTCATCACGGTGAATAACTCCTGCAGCTCAATGCTCGCACCGGCTTCCTCGTCGGTCTCGCGGGCTGCACCCTGAGCCGTGGTCTCGCCCAGTTCCATGAAGCCGGCCGGCAAGGTCCACTTGCCCCGACGCGGTTCGATGTTGCGCTTGCAAAGCAGCACCTGGTCGCCGGTTTCTCCCCACCAGGGCACCGTGCCGACCACGTTCAGCGGGTTCTCGTAATGCACCGTATGGCAGGCCGTGCAGATGGCACGTTCGCGCGTGTCGCCATCATCGGGCAACCGGTAGACGAGCGCTGAGCCACATTCGCGGCAGTGCTTCAGGCCAGGGCGTTGCATGTCGTGTGGGTCTCAGGCGGGGCGGTGCCGGTTCAAACGACCTTGACGCTCAGGCCGCCCAGGCCGGTGATGCCGCCTTCCATGACGTCGCCGCGCACCACGGCTGCCACGCCTTCGGGCGTTCCGGTGAAGATCAGATCGCCGGCCTGCAATTCCCAAGCCGCCGACAGGTGCTCGATGGTCTCAGCCACGTTCCAGATCAGCTTGTCCACGTTGCTGCGCTGGCGGTCTTGTCCCCCCACCTGAACGTAAATGTCAGCCTTCTCGACCGCCCCGGCTTGCGCCACTGGCGTGATCGGGCCGATCGGTGCCGATTGATCGAAAGCCTTGCCGATGCACCAGGGGCGACCCTGTTTCTTCATTTCGTTTTGCAGGTCGCGCCGCGTCATGTCTAGGCCGACGGCATAGCCGAAGATGTGTTTGTGCGCATCGGCCGCGCTGATGTTCTTGCCGCCCTTTCCGATGGCCACCACCAGTTCGATCTCATGGTGCAGGTTTTGGGTTTGACTGGGGTAGGCGATGGTCCCGGTGGTGCCCTGCGGGACGACAACCACGGCGTCGGCCGGCTTGAGAAAGAAGAAGGGCGCCTCGCGGCCGGTAAAGCCCATCTCCTTGGCGTGTTCGACGTAGTTGCGGCCGACGCAGTAGATGCGGCGAACAGGGAAGACATCGGAAGACGCCACGACGGGCACGGTGACCAGATCGGCAGGGGTGTGGGTGTAGCTCATGGGGTGAGGGGGCTGGAGCGTGGGAGGAACGGACTGGATACCAAGCGCTGCGATTTGAACAGCTTTTTCAGGAGCCTGTCGATCCCGAGTTTCGAGCAGGTCTCTGGCTTGGCCGATGGTCTTTCTACCTCATCGCCTTAAACTTCAACCATGGTCAAGAGTTTCGAGTACAGCAAAGCGCCAGCGCACCTGATCCGCCGCACCCACCAGATTGCGGTGGCCTTGTTCATGGAGGAGGCCGCGGCGTTTGGCGTGACGCCGGTGCAATTTGCGATCCTCAACGCGCTGATGGACAGCCCCGGGCAGGATCAGGTCAGTCTGGCCGCTCGGGTGGCATTTGATGCGGCCACCTCGGGCTCGGTCATTGGTCGACTCGAGACCAAGGGCTGGGTGCGCCGTCAGGCCGACCCGAACGATCGTCGCCGCAAGCGCCTGTGGATCACGCCGCAGGGGCGGGCGGTAGCGCTGCAGATGAAGCGCGCCGCCACCAACACGCAAAAGCGGCTGCTGGCCCCCCTGGAAGCGGCTGAGCGCGAACAGCTGACTCACTTGCTCGGCAGGTTGATGGCTGGACACGAAGGGCATGACCCCTTTCAGCCCTGAGTGCCGGACCTGGGGGCAGTTGTCTGCCTTGAGTGCTTGACGGGGCATGAGCTCTGAGACAATCGGCCGATGAGCTCAGACCTGATCGCGACCGCCGACCCTTCTCCTGCAAGCACCCCCCGCGTGGGCTTCGTCAGTCTGGGGTGCCCCAAGGCACTGACCGACTCCGAGCT
>JAXITB010000092.1:0-8460 GCA_034680305.1 Polaromonas sp.
GGTGGTGGGTGATTCGCTCAGCGCCGAATACGGTCTGCGGCGCGGCACCGGCTGGGTGAATCTGTTGCAGCAGCGCCTGCATGAGGAGCCAGGCAAGCCGACGGTGGTCAATGCCAGCATCAGCGGCGACACCACTTCGGGCGGACGCTCGCGCCTGGGCGCCCTGCTCGCCCAGCACCGGCCGGCCGTGGTCGTCATCGAGCTGGGCGGCAACGACGCGCTGCGCGGCCTGCCCCTGACCATGACCGAGGACAACCTGCGCACCATGGCGCAGGCAGCCCGGCAGGCCGGCGCCAAGACCTTGCTGCTGGGCATGCAAATGCCGCCCAACTATGGGGCCAAATACAGCGCCGATTTTTCAGCGCTCTATGCCCGTGTGGCGCGCGAGACGCGCAGCGCCTTGGTGCCTTTCTTTCTCCAGGGGGTGGCCGACCGCCCCGACCCCACCGAACTCTTCCAGCCCGATCGCATCCACCCCAACGAACAGGCCCAGCCTCGCATGCTCGACAATGTCTGGCCCGAGCTGAAGAAACTGCTGAAATGAGCCTGACAAAGTGAGCCTGCAACACATCACGGCTGAAATGGCCATGTCGCGATGGAACGAGTTTTCGGCCATCATCGACGCCCGCTCGCCCAGCGAATACGCCCATGACCACCTGCCATCGGCCCTGAATTGGCCCACGCTGGACGACGAGCAGCGACACCAGATCGGCACGGACTACAAGCAGGTCAACGCCTTTGAGGCCAAAAAGCGCGGCGCCATCATGGCGGCACGCAATATCGCATCGCACGTCGAGCGCGAATTGATGGACAAACCCAAGGACTGGGCCCCCTTGCTGTACTGCTGGCGCGGTGGCAAGCGCAGCGGCTCGCTGGGGCTCATCCTCGATCAGATCGGCTTTCGGGTCAGCCTGATCGAAGGCGGCTACAAGGCTTTCCGCACGGCCCTGCTGGCCGACCTGCCGCATCAGGCCCGGCGGCTTCAATTCCAGGTGATCTGCGGCACCACCGGGTCGGGCAAGACCCGGCTGCTGCAGGCGCTGGCGGCGCAAGGCGCCCAGGTGCTCGACCTAGAGGGCCTGGCCTGCCACCGCAGCTCGGTGCTGGGCCTGCTGCCGGGTCAGAGCCAGCCTTCGCAAAAGGCCTTCGACACCCTGATCTGGCACAGCCTGCGCCAGTTTTCACCCGACCGGCCGGTCTACATTGAAAGCGAAAGCAAGAAGGTGGGCAATCTGGCCGTGCCAGAGAGCCTGATCACCGCCATGCGAGCCAGCGCTTGCCTGCGGCTGGAGCTGCCTGACGATCAGCGGGTGCAACTGCTGATGCAGGACTACGACTTCTTTGTGCGCGACACCGACTTTTTTTGCGAGCGACTGCAGGCCCTGGTGGAGGTGCGCGGCGGGCCCCTGGTGCGCCAGTGGCAGGAACTGGCCCGCGCCGGTCAGACCCAGGACGTGGTGCGCGATCTGCTGCTGCGCCACTACGACCCCACCTACCTGGCGTCAATGCAGCGTAATTTTGCGCGCTATCCACAGGCGCCCAGCGTGCAGGCACGCGACCACAGCCACGAGGCCATGACCGAATTGGCGGAGCAACTGCTGGCCGCGCAGCCGGGCTAAATGCCCGCCCGGCTCAAGGCCTGGGCCAGATCGGCCCGCAGCGCTTCAAACGACTCCAGTCCCACCGCCAACCGCACCAGCGCTCCCCGGTAATCCGAAGGCTGGCTTCGTATGTTCGCGACTTGATAGATCGCGCACAGGCTCATCGGCCCGGCCCAGCTGTGACCGATCTTAAAGAGCCGCAGGCTGTCGCAAAACAAGTCCACCTGCGCCTGAGGTGTCTCGGGCTTGAAGACCAGGCTGACCAGGCAAGCGGCCGCCGAACAGTCACGCTGCCAAAAGGCATGGCCCGGTGAGTCCGGCAAGGCCGGATGCAGCACCCGGTCAAAATGCGGCTGACTGGCCAGCCACACGGCCAACTGGCAGGTCGTCGCGTCCTGCGCCGCATAGCGCAGCGCCATCGACGGCAGCCCACGCAGCACCAGCTCCACATCGTTGGCCGCCACGCCCAGGCCGATGCGGGTATGGCACAGCAGCACCTGTCGGTGCAAGGCCTCGTCGCGTGAGACCACCGAGCCCATGAGCACGTCGGCCCCGCCAGAGGGGTACTTGGTCAGGGCCTGCACGCTCAAATCAACCCCCATGTCAAAGGCGCAAAAGGCGATGCCCGCGCCCCAGGTGTTGTCCAAAGCGGTGACGATGCCCTTGGGGTGGCTCTGCGCATGGCCACGCACCACCGCCACCAGCGCGGGCAGATCGGGGTACTCCAGCGTGATCGAGCCGGCCGCTTCCAGCCAGACCAGCCGCGTGCGAGCGCTCAGCCGCTCGGCCAGATCGGCTGGATTCATCGGGTCATAAAAAGCACAGGTGATGCCCCAGCGACGCAGTTCATGCTCGGCGAAGGCCTTCTTCGGCCCATAGGCGTTGTCCGGGATCAAGACCTCATCGCCGGCCTCCAGAAAAGCCATGTCCACCAAAGTCAAGGCGGCCAGACCACTGGGCGCCAAGGCGCAATAGCGCCCGCCCTCCACGGTGGCGATACGCTCTTCGAGCATGAAACTGGTGGGCGTGCCGGCCAGGCCGTAGGAGTAGCCGTGCTGGTGCGTCCAGTCGCGCGCACGCAGGGCGGCCACATTCGGGAAGATCACCGTCGATGCCTTGTGCACCGGCGCCGTGATGGCCTCAAAGCCCTCGGGTGGGCGATAGGGGTGGTGAATCAGGGAGGTGGTGAGGTCGGACATGACCCGATCTTAAAAGAAGACCGGTTCGAGCTGAAAGCGGTTGATTCAATGCGGCTTTAAACCGCGCGGGGCTGGGCTGTCACGGCCCAGCAGGGGCGTCGCCCCGCTGACGCTCAGATCTTCCACTTCTCCAGCAGCTTGTCCGGCCCAAGGGCGTCGTAGCTCTCAAAGGGCTGGTGAATCCAGGGGTTGGTGGGCAAAAAATCGACCGAGTAGTCGGGCTGGAAAGTCGACAGGCCCTTGGTCCAGATCACGGCGGTGCGCAATTCGGAAATGGGCTTGTAGTTGGTGCGCAGCTGATGCACCACGGCGTTGAGGGTGTGACCGGAGTCAGCCAGATCATCGACCAGCAAGACCCGGCCGGCGATCTCACCCTTGGGGGTGGTGATGTAGCGAGCGATATCGAGGTTGCCCTGTACGGTGCCAGCCTCGGCCCGGTAGGAGCTGGTCGACATGATGGCCAAGGGCTTGTCAAAAATGCGCGAGAGGATGTCGCCCGGTCGCATGCCGCCGCGGGCCAGACACAAGATGGTGTCAAACTGCCAGCCCGACTGATGCACGCGGATGGCGAGCTTTTCAATCAGGTTGTGGTATTCGTCGTAGCTGACATACAGGTGCTTGCCGTCTTCGGTCAACATGGCGTCGGTCTCCAGGGCAGGGAATCGGTCGGAAGAATCAGGCCACGAAAGGATCGCGCAACACGATGGTGTGGTCGCGGTCCGGGCTGGTCGAGATGATAGCCACAGGCACGCCCGTGGTCTCTTCAATGCGCTTGAGGTAGTTGCGGGCTGCTTCGGGCAGCTTGGCCCGCTCGGTCACACCCACCGTGGTCTGACTCCAGCCGGGCAGGGTCTCGTAAATCGGCTCGCAACGGGCGATGTCGTCGGCTCCCATGGGCAAGATGTCCACCGTCTCCCCATCGAGCCGATAGCCGACGCACAGCTTGAGTTCTTGCAAGCCATCGAGCACATCGAGCTTGGTGATGCACAGACCCGTCAGGCCGTTGACCTGGGCCGAGCGCTTGAGCAGGGCCGCATCGAACCAGCCGCAGCGCCGACTGCGCCCGGTGGTGACGCCCTTTTCTGCACCCACCGTCGACAGGTGATGCCCCACCGTGCCGGGCGTTTGCCAATCGAGTTCGGTCGGGAAAGGCCCGCCACCGACGCGGGTGCAATAGGCCTTGGTGATGCCCAGCACATAGTGCAAGAGGCTGGGGCCGACGCCGGCACCGGCTGCGGCGTTACCAGCCACGCAATTGCTGGAGGTGACGTAAGGATAGGTGCCGTGATCGACATCGAGCAAGGTGCCCTGGGCGCCTTCGAACAGCAGGTTGGCGCCGGCCCGGTGCGCATCGTTAAGTTCGCGCGAGACATCGGCCATCATGGGCTTGATCTGCTCGGCGTGACGCATGGCCTCGTCGTAGACGGTCTGAAAGTCGATGGCCGGTGCGTTGAGGTAGCCGGTCAGCACAAAGTTGTGCAGGTCGAGCAGTTCTCGCAGCTTGGTGGCAAAACGCTCGGGGTGCCGCAGGTCCTGCACACGCAAGGCGCGGCGGGCAATCTTGTCCTCATAAGCCGGGCCAATGCCGCGCCCGGTGGTGCCGATCTTGGCGGTACCGGCCTTTTCCTTGGCTGCCTCGCGGGCCACATCAAGGGCCGCATGAAAGGGCAAGATGAGGGGGCAGCCTTCGCTGATGCGCAGACGCGAACGGACCTCCACACCGACCTTCTCCAGGCCTTCGATTTCCTCGAGCAGCTTGGCTGCCGACAGCACCACGCCATTGCCGATGTAGCACTTGACGCCCGGGCGCATGATGCCGCTGGGGATCAGGTGCAAGGCGGTCTTGACGCCGTGGATGACCAGGGTGTGGCCGGCGTTGTGGCCGCCCTGAAAGCGCACCACGCCTTGGGATTTTTCGGTCAGCCAGTCGACCAGCTTGCCCTTGCCTTCGTCGCCCCACTGGGTGCCCACGACCACGACATTGCGGCCAGCCAATTGCTCTTGTGTCATCTTGATGTTTCGCTTGAAAAAGAAGGACGCAGCGGCACTCAGGCCGTGCGATCGAGGGCTTGCAGGGCCCAGTGCTCGGCCACACGGACCAGTTCGCGGTCACAGTCGAACTCATGAACTTCATGCTCATGGCCAGGCAACACGCACACCACGGTATGGCCTTCAGCGCGCAACCGGGCAATGACCTGCCGCAGCGCCGGATCCTCACTCCAGGGCGCCCGAATCGCCGGCCGCAGCGGCCGAGCGGGCAAGACGCTGACGAGTTCTTTGAGGTCCAAACTGAAACCAGCGGCGGGCCGCTTGCGGCCAAACACCGCCCCCACCTCGTCATAGCGCCCGCCGCGGGCCAGCTCCTCGTCGCCACCGTAGATGGCAAAACGGATGCCGCTGTAGTAGGCGTAGCCGCGCAGATCGGCCAGGTCAAAGCTGAGCGTGAGCTCGGGGTAAAGACCAGCCATCTGTGCGGCCAGGCGGTCCATGTCGTCCAGGGCGGCCGCCACCGAAGGTACGCCACCGAGGACCCGCCTGGCTTGCCCAAGCACTTGGCGGTCACCATAGAGCTGTAGCAAGGCCTGCAGGCCGGAGATGCAAGCGGCGGACACGCCGGGCTGCGCACGCAACAACTCAGCCAGTTCAGCCCCGTCCTTGGCGGCCAGCGCCGCGTGAATGCGCGCCAGCACCGAGGCGCTGAGGGACGCGCCATCCAGCAACGCATTGACGATGCGCACATCGGCCATGTCCACCTGCAGCGGCCCAAAACCGGCGGCTCGCAGGCCTTCGATGGCCAAGCACTGCACCTCCAGATCGGCCTCGAGCCCGGCATGGCCGTAAATCTCGGCCCCGAACTGCAAGGGCTCGCGGGTGGCGTGCGGCCGATCGGCCCGGGTGTGCAAGACCGGGCCGCAGTAACACAGGCGGGTCACTGCCGTGCGATTGAGCAAGTGGGCATCGATGCGCGCCACCTGGGGCGTGGTGTCGGCCCGCAGGCCCAGGGTTCGACCCGAGAGCTGATCGACCAGCTTGAAGGTCTGCAAACCCAGGGCCTCGCCGGTGCCCGTCAGCAGGGACTCCAGGTGCTCCAACAAGGGCGGCATGACCAGTTCATAGCCATAGCCACGGGCACTGTCGAGCAGCAGCCGCCTGAGCTCTTCGATGTGCCTGGCCTCAGAGGGCAGGACATCGGCAATTTGGTCCGGCAATTGCCAGGACGACGACCAAGCGGGCATTCGGGTGCGGGTTAGCGGTTAAAGATGAGATTTTACCGGGCGCGCGGCCGCATTGGGCCCGCCCCGGCCCCGCCAGTGCATCGATCGCTCAAATCAGCAGCCAGAGGGCCGTCAGACCCAAGGCCACACTGAGCAGGCCGAAGAAACGCAGCTGACCGTCATTGAGCTTGAGCAACTGCTCAAAGGTGCTGCGCCACCGGCCGGGAACCAGCAGCGGCAGCAAGCCCTCAATGACGAGAACCAGGGCCAGCGCCTGCCACAGCGTGCTGCCGTCCAAAGCAGACACCCAGATCAGCGGCGCGGCGGATTGGGCGACGCGCCACCGGTCCCGCGCATGACGCGGAAGAAGTCAGACGAGGGGTCGATCACCATGACGTCTGATTTCTTGCTGAAGGTGGCTTTGTAAGCATCGAGGCTACGGTAAAACTGCGCGAACTGGGGGTCCCGGCCAAAGGCTTCGTTGTACAGGCGAGCTGCGGCGGCGTCGCCCTCACCCTTGATCTTCTGCGCGTCGCGGTAGGCGTTGGCAATGGTCACCTCGCGCTGACGATCGGCATCGGCGCGGATCTTCTCGCCCTCGGCCGCGCCGGTCGAACGCAACTCGTTGGCCACGCGCTTGCGCTCGGCCTCCATACGCCGATAGACCGACTCGGTGATGGCCTCGACATAGTCGACCCGGGTGATGCGCACATCGACGATCTCCACCCCCCAGGACTTGCTGCCCTTGACGGCGGCCTGCACCTCGGTCTTGACGTCGGTCATGAGCTGGTCTCGCTTGAGAGAGAGCAGGTCTTTCACGGTGCGCTTGTTGATTTCTTCCTGAAAAGCGTTGCGAACCACCCGGCTGAGCTGGTTGGCGCCGGTGCGCTCATCCAGGCCCACATTGCGGATGTAATCGCTGGGCTGGGTGATGCGCCAGCGCACATACCAGTCAATCACCACACGCTGCTTCTCGGCCGTGAGCATGGGCTCCGGGTCGGTGCTGTCGAGCGTCAGCAGGCGCTTGTCGATGTAGGACACATTCTGGAAGGGCGGCGGCAGCTTGAAGTTGAGCCCCGGCTCGGTGATCACTTCCTTGATTTGCCCGAGGGCGTACACCACGCCGAACTGGCGCTGATCGACCACGAACAAGGTAGAGCCGAGCAGGGCCAGCAAGGCCACGGCGGCGGAGACAAAAAATCCGATGCGGTTCATGTCAGTTCCTTCAACGGCTGTCGCGGTCGCGGGTTCGGGCCGCCTCGCGGCCGCGGGCGTCGGCACCGGATGCTGACGAGGGTGCCGATGGCGGCGGTGGCAAGGTCATGACCGACGGGTTGGCCTCGGCCGCATTGCCCGGCGTGCCCGTGACCTGCATGAGCTTGTCGAGCGGGAGATACAAGAGGTTCGAGCCCTGCCTGGATTCGATCATGACCTTGGTCACGCTGGAGAAGACCTGCTGCATGGCGTCGATGTACATGCGGTCACGGGTCACTTGGGGCGCCCGTTCGTACTCTGCGAGCACCGATCGGAAGCGCTGCGCGTCACCCTGAGCCTGCGCGACGATCCGGGCCTTGTAACCTTGCGCCTCTTCGTCGAGGCGAGAGGCGGCACCGACAGCCCGCGGCACCACATCGTTGGCATAGGCCTGCGCCTCATTCTTGGCACGCTCGCGCTCCTGGCCAGCCTTGAGCACGTCGTCAAAAGCGGCCTGTACCTGCTCAGGCGGCCGCACACCGCTTTGCTGCAAATTGATGCCCACCACCTCGATGCCGACCTTGTAGCGGTCGAGGATGGTCTGCATGAGCTTGCGCACGCGCGGGGCGATCTGATCGCGCTCTTCAGCCAGCGCTGAGTCCATCTTCATCTTGCCCACCACCTCGCGCACCGCCGTCTCGGCCGCTTGCACCACGGTAGCTGCCGGGTTCTTGCTTTCAAACAGGAAAGCACGCGCGTCGCTGAGGCGGTACTGCACGGCAAACTTGATCTCGACGATGTTCTCGTCCTCGGTGAGCATGGCCGAGTCGCGCAAGCCGGTGGCTTTGATGACGGTATCGCGGCCCACATCGACCGATCGGATCTGGGTGACGACCACCATCTCATGGCGCTGCACCGGATAGGGCAGGCGCCAGTTGAAACCGGCACCCACCGTGCTGTGGTAGCGCCCGAACTGGGTGATCACGGCCTGCTGGCCCTCTTGGACAATGAAAAATCCGGTTCCCAGCCAAATCAACAGGGCCACGATGGCAATCAGCCCTGCGCCCAAGCCTGCACTTTTCATGTCGGGCGGTTGAAAGCCACCGCGACCGGAACCACCGCCGCCGCCCGGGCGGCCGGATCCACCCTTGCGCCCGCCAAACAGGCCGCCGAGCTTGCGGTTGAAATCACGCCAGAGCTCATCGAGGTCCGGTGGGCCCTGGGTTTGGCCCTGGGGGCCGGGGTTGTTAC
>JAXITB010000093.1:0-8449 GCA_034680305.1 Polaromonas sp.
ACCAGCGGACTGAACAGGCGCGGATAAGGGCTCTGACTCATTGCAGGCGGATCAGCGCTTTCAGTGAGCGGGCTTGCGAGCCCAGAACAGGGTCCAGGGAAAGCGCCAGTACAGCCAGTCGGCGCGGGTTGCGCCTTCGGTTTCTGCAAAGGGCTCGACCGTCACCGGCTCGAAACCGGCGTCGCGGTAGGCCGCTGCGATGTCCATGCGGTTGAACGCCGGCAAAAAGCCTTCGTTGTTGCGCACCGAATGGCCTTCAATCAGAAACTGCTGCCAAGGCTGATGGGCCCGAAAGTCCAGATGGGCCACCAGCCCGCCCGGCTTGAGCAGGCGGTACGACTCGGCCAGCAAGTGCTTGATTTCGTCGACCGGCAATTCGTGCAGCAATTGGGTGGAGGTCACCAGGTCGAAGCTGGCGTCATCGAAGCCGGTACGCAGCGCGTCTTGCTGCTCGAAGCGGATGTTGTCCAGCCCCTCCTGCTCGGCGGTGCGAGCGGCCAGCCGCAGGCAGGGGGCCGACAGGTCCACGCCAATCACCTGGGCCTGCGCAAAGTGACGGGCGATGGGAAAGCCGCACTTGCCAAAGCCGCAGCCCATGTCGAGCACCGAGGTAAAAGTGCCCTGGCTTTGCAGCCACTGGGCCATGCGCTCGTGCGCTTCAAAGCGGCGGGTGTTGGGGTGAATGGAGGTGGCACTGGCCTGATACATCAGGCCGTCAAAGTCGGCCCCTACCAAGTTGCCCGGATGCTGATGGATGTCGATGGCGCTGTAGTACTCGGGGATCTTGAGCGCCGGGTTGAGCTTGAGCCAGCGGCTGTCTTGCTCGGGGTGAAGCTGCGCATTGACCCACTCGGGTCGGGCCGACAGGGCCACGGCCAGGCCCCAGCGCGGGTCCGAGTACTTCATGCGCTGGTAGTGGCGCTCGATGAAGCAAAACCAGTGGTAAAGCGGCAGGTCTTGCACCTGTCGGCCGGCCGCTTCGCTGTCTTCAATGGTCTGCCCCTCGGCCGCCTCTTGGTAGCTCTGGTTCAGAGCCGGGTACAGCTGATTGGCCCAGTGCTGACGGATGCTGCCGATCAGCTCTTGAAAGGCGGTGGTGCTGCGGTCTAAGCCACTCATGTGCTTTGCCCCTGGATGTCGGGCACCAGCGGGTGGCCCCGGCCCGATGTGGATTTGGCCCGCCCGTCGAGCACTTCAAACAGGTGGGCCACAAAGGCCTCCCGGTCTTGCTGCAGGCGCTGCGACTGCTGCGCATCGGGCACGAACTGATCGAGCTGCTGCGGCTGCAGTTGCCCGCGCTCGGTCAGGATGAATTCGAGGCAGCGCACCCGGTCTCGCAGCACATGCAACTCGGCCGCCATGACCATCAGCATCTGGGCCATGCGGTCGGTTTCTTCTGACTGGAAAAAGCGCAACTCCGGTTCGGCGCGCTTGCCGGTCTTGGCAGCCGAGGGCGTGTTCATGCTGGGCCTTTCAGGGTTTGGCCACGGTGCCTTCGGGCAGCGCCATCACATGGTCGGCAATCTCACCGGGCGTGGTGAACCAGATGCGCGAACGCTGCGCGGCCATGTGCTCGAGGATGCGCTTGAGCTGCTGGGCCCGGTGGGGCTGTCCCATCATGAAGGTGTGCAGCGAAATACCGCACACCAGCGGCCAGCCGTGGCGCTCGCCGTCGGTCAGCTGCTGGTCAAAGCCGTCGGTGACCATGGTGGTGAATTCCTCGTCACTGGACCCCCGGTTGATGAAGGCCGGAATGTCGTTGAGCTCCATCGAGGGATAGGGCACGCTCAAGATGGGCCCGCGGTCGGTGCGAAACCACTGGGGCTGCTCGTCAAAGAACCAGTCCATCTGATAGGTGTAACCGGTCTCGAGCAGCAGCTCGGGCGTTTTGGCGCTTTGCGAAATGAAAGGCCCGAGCCAACCCTTGGGGGGCTTGCCTTCTTCTTGAATGAAGCGATCGCGCACCTCCTGCAGCATGGCGCGCTCGGTGGCCTCGTCCATGTCGATCTGTCGCTCCGAGTTGGTGCGGCCGTGCCCCACGAATTCGTCGCCCCGCGCGCGAAAAGGCTCGAGCACTTCGGGGCAGATGTCGTAGACGCTGGTGTTGGTCAGGATGGCCAGCGGGATCTGGTAGCGGTCAAACAACTCCAGGATGCGCCAGATGCCCACCCGGTTGCCGTAGTCGCGGTAGGCATAGCCCCGGTGAAACGGTGCCGCCGGCAGCGAGGTGAAGTCGGGCCCGGGGTTGCGCCCGAACTCGAAGGCCTCCACATTGAGCGCAAAGTAGACCGCCAGCGTGCTGCCATTGGGCCACTGGTACTTGGGCCGCTTGGGCAGTTGCGAGAAAGGGTAACGGTTGAACTTGTTGTCGAATTTTTTCATGATCAGGCGGTGGGCAGGGAGCGGATGTATTGCATGACCTCGCTGACGGGTTTGACCTCGGCATATTTGGCGGCCATGTCGAAGAGGTTGACCGCGTGGCTGGTCGCGCTTCGATCGTAAACGCATTCAATCGGCACGGTGCACTTGAAGTTGTAGGCAAAGGCGTCGACCACGCTGCCCCGCACACAGCCGCTGGTGGTGCAGCCGGTGACCACCAGGCTGTCGACCTGCAGGTCAATCAGGTAGCTGGCCAGCGGGGTGCCAAAAAAGGCGCTGGGGTGTTTTTTGGGCAGCAGCACATCGCGCTCGCGCGGTGCAATCTCTGGCACGAACTGGTAGCCGTGTGCGGCCACGCCCATCAGGGCCGGCACCTTCTCGGCCAGTCGGCCGACGTCGAAGTTTTCTTTCGGCGCGACGTAGGGGTAGAGCACCGGCAGATTTTTCTCGCGAAACAGGGCCAGCAGCGGGGCGATGTGGTCGACCGCGCGCCAGCCCACTTCGCCGCAGGAGGTCTTGAACTCCTTGATCGACTCCCAGAACGGCTGGCGCTGGGTGCCGACGGTGCGGTACTGCACATCGATGATGAGCAAGGCTGGGCGCTTGCCTTGTGCTTGTGGCCGACCAAAGCCGGCCGCTTCGTAGGCCGCGATTTCATCGGCGGAAACGATCCCTTCCCAGGGCATGGACATGTGCGGTTCCCTTTGAGTCAGTCAGAACAGACGGGCCGCTGATGCTACCAACTTTTCACTGTGGCCGGGCCGGTGTCAGTCGCCTGCGGCACCCAGGGCCGCTGCTTGTCATTTTGGTGGACGTGCAGCCGTTTGCGCTGCCGCACTTCGGGTCTGCATGGAGTCGCCAAAGGGTGGGCTGTCCATAGAATGGCCCATCGTTCCTGATGCGAGAGTTCCGATGAGTGCTTCACTGCCCGGCCACGCCACCTACCCCGATGTGTTCAAGCCGATCACGCTCAATGGCCTGACCTTGCGCAATCGGATCTTTGTACCGGCGCACACCACCAATTTTGGCGAGCATCATCTGCCCAGCCAGCGCCATGTGGACTATCACCGCGAGCGAGCCCGAGGCGGCGTCGGTGCCATCATCTTCGAGGCCATCCGCGTGATGGACAACACCCTGGGGCGGCCGCAAGGCGTCTCTGGTTATCTGCCTGGCTCGGTCGAGGCTTTCGCGGCGGTGGCCAAGGCGGTGCATGAGCACGGCGCGGCCCTGATCGCGCAGATCTGTCACATGGGCCGGCAGATTGACGGCGAGTACGAGCGCACGGTGTCGGTGTCGGCCAGCGATCTGCGCTGGTCGCTGGGCGCCACGCACCCGCGCTCGCTCGACCGACAGGCCATGGACGAAGTGCGCCAGGCCCATGTGCAGGTGGCTTTGAATATGGTGGCCGCTGGCATGGATGGCATCGAGCTGCACTGGGGGCATGGCCATTTGCTGCAGCAGTTTCTCTCGCCCATGTCCAATCAGCGCACCGACGAATACGGCGGCAGCCTGGAAAACCGCATGCGCTTTCCGCTGGAAGTGCTGCAGGCGGTGCGCGCTGCGGTGGGCCCCGACTTTTGCTTGGGCGTGCGCATCAGCGCCGAAGAGTTCATGCCCGGCGGCCTGACGCTGCCCATGTCGCAGGAGATCGCGGTGGCCGCGGCCCAGGCGTGCCCCATCGACTTCATTCACGTCTCGCACTCGGCCTATCACATGAGCCACTCCCTGGGCACGCAGATGGCCGACATGGCTTTTGACGTGGCCGACTTCCGCGCGCTGCCCCAAGGCGTCAAACAGGCCCTGCGGGCTGCCGGGCTGAATACGCCGGTGCTCACCGTGTGCAAGTACCGCGACTTGCAGGACGCGCAGGACATGCTGGCCGCCGGCCACGCCGATCTGGTGGGCATGGCGCGCGCCCATGTGGCCGATCCCGCGCTGGTCAGCAAATACGCGCAGGGCCGCGCCGACGAGGTGCGCCACTGCTTGGGCTGCAATCAAGGCTGCGCCCAGCGGCTCGAGCGCAACATTGCCATCACCTGCTTGATCAATCCGCGCGCCGGTCAGGAGGCGCGCTGGCCCGAGGCCGATCAAGACCGGGCCGCGCAGCCCAAGAAGGTGCTGGTCATTGGCGGCGGGCCGGCCGGTTGCGAGGCGGCCTGGGTGGCCGCAGCCCGTGGCCACCAGGTCACCCTGTGGGAGCGCGGCCAACAGCTGGGCGGGCAGTTGCGGTGGACGCAGCAGATGCCCCTGCGGCATGATTTTGTGCACCTCTTTGAACACCAGCAACGCATGCTGCAGCGCCACGGCGTGCAGGTGCAACTGGGTGTCGAGGCCACGGCCGAGCGGGTGATGGCAGCAGGTTTTGACGAAGTGGTGGTGGCCACCGGTGCGCAGGCCCTGCCAGTTCAGCCCAGCCGGGGGCAGGCCCTCATCACGCAGGAGCAGGCCCTGGCCGACCCGCAAGCCCTGGGCCAGCGGGTGGCGTTTTATGACCTGACTGGCGAATGGACCGCCTTGTCGGTGATCGAGCACCTGGCCGACCTGGGCAAGCAGGTCACGGTGTTCACGCCGGTGGCCGGCTTTGCCTGGCGCGCCACCATCTACTCAACCCTGTCCAACCGCAAGCGCTTGCGCGACAAGGGCGTGCGCCTGGTGCTCCTGCGCCAGTTGCTGGCCTACGATGGGCGGGTGCTGCAGCTCGAAGATGTGTCCACCGGCGAGGTCTTGGAAGAAACCGGTTTTGACAGCGTGGTTGGCGCGCAGTACGGGCGCAGCGACCAGACCCTGGAGCTGGGCCTGAAGGCGGCGCAGGCAACGCTGGAAAAAGGCCCACGTTGGCATCTGGCCGGCGATTGCCTGAGCCCGCGCACCGCGCTGGAGGCGGTCTACGAGGGCCACGCGCTGGCCCGAGCGCTGTGAGCGCCGCCCGTCCGCCGTCGGCGCTTGAGTCCAAGCCGCCTGTGCTGGCTGTGACCGGCGGCAGTGGCTTCATTGGCCTGAGCCTGATCGAACACCTGCTGCAGCATGGCCACAGCGTGCTGGCCCATGCGATGGAGCCCCTGCCGCCCATGGCCCTGGCCAGCTTTGCCGCCCACCCGGGTCAGTTGACTACGGTGCAGGGCGACATTGGCGATGCGCGCCTGGGCCAGTGCCTGGCCGATCACCGCGTTACGCATTTGTTTCACGGCGCGGCCATCACGGCCGCCCAGGCGCGCGAGAAAGTGGCCACGCGGCAGATCCTGGAGGTCAACCTCATGGGCACGGTCAATGCGCTGGACGCTTGCGTGCAGGCCGGCGTGCAGACGGTCGTGTTGGCCAGCTCGTCGGCGGTCTATGGCGCTGCGATTTTTGAGGGGCAAGACCTGGACGAGTCGCACCCGCCTGCGCCGGCCAATCTGTATGGCATTGGCAAGGTGGCCATCGAGGGCATCGGCCAGCGCTACCAGGCCCTGCATGGCCTGCGGGTGGCCAATGCGCGCATCACCGCCGCCTTTGGCCCCTGGGAGCGCGACACCGGTCTGCGTGACACCCTGTCACCGCTGTGGCAGATCGCCCGCCGCTGGGCGCTGGGTCAAGCGGTGCGCTTGCTGCCTCAGGGTCAGCGTGACTGGGTGCATTCGGCCCAGGTCGCGCAGGCCTTGGCTGGCCTGCTGTTGGCCGACGAACTGACCCACCGCACCTACAACCTCTCACCCGGGCAGGTGTGGCACCCCGAGTTGTTTTGTCAGGCCCTGCAGACGCTCGATGCGGGCTTTGAATGGTCGGTGGTGCAAGCCGAGGCCAACATCGACCTGTTCGATGACCTGACGCGAAAGCGCAGCGCCCTGAGCGCAGCGCGGGCCCAGGCCGAGCCCTGGGGCCGGTGGCCCAGCCCGGCGCAGTGCGCGGCCGACTACGCGCGCTGGGTGGTTGCCCACAGGGCCTGGTTCAGCTGAAGGCAGGCCTTGTGGGCCCGCCTGACCCATTTGGGGCTCAGTTGCCGTACATCACCGAGGGCAGGTAGGTGGCAATGCCCGGGAACATCCAGAGCAGCCAGCAAGCCAGCACCAGCGCCAGGAAAGACGGAATGGCACCCTTGGAGATGAACAGGATGTCTCGTTTGGACAAGCCCTGCAGCACGAACAGGTTGAAGCCCACCGGCGGCGTGATGGTGGCGATCTCGACCACGACCACGATGTAGATGCCGAACCAGATCGGGTCGATGCCGGCGGCATTGATCATGGGCATGACCACCGACAAGGTCAGCACGATCATGGACACGCCATCGAGGAAGCAGCCCAGGATGATGTAGAGCACCGTCAGGGTGGCGATCAGCATGCCGGGCGTCAACTGCCAGTCGATGATCAGGGCCGCCATGGCCTTGGGGATGCCGGTAAAGCCCATGGCCACGGTGGTGAAGGCGGCGCCGGCAATGATGAAGGCCAGCATGCAAGAAGTCTTGGTGGCCTGCATCAGGCTTTCCTGGAAGCTATGCCAGCTCAAGGTGCCGGTCATCGCTGCCAGGATGAGCGCGCCCAGCACGCCCACGCCCGCCGCCTCGGTGGCGGTGGCAAAGCCGGCGTAGATCGATCCGATCACCACCACCACCAGACCCACAATGGGCATCAGCCGGCGCGAGGCATGGAGCTTTTCGAGCAGGGTCATCGGCGCATCGGCCGGCGGAATGGCTTTGGGGTTGAGCCAGGCGTGCAGCATGATGCAGCCCATGAACAGGGCCACCAGAAGCAGGCCGGGCAGGATGCCAGCGATGAACAGCCGGGCGATCGAGACGTTGGCGGCCACGCCGTAGACGATCATGATGATCGACGGCGGGATCATGATGCCCAGCGTGCCGGCGCCGGCCAGCGAGCCCAGAATCACTTTTTCGTCGTAGCCGCGTTTGAGCAATTCGGGCACGGTCATGCGGCCGATGGTCACCGCCGTGGCGGTCGATGAACCCGAGACGGCCGCGAAGATGCCCGAACCAATGACATTCACATGCAACAGTCGGCCCGGCAGCCGGCGCACCCAGGGGGCCAGGCCGGTGAACATGTCTTCTGACAAGCGCGTTCGAAACAGGATCTCGCCCATCCAGATGAACAGGGGCAAGGCCGTCATGGCCCATTCGGAGCTTTGCCCCCACACGGTGGTCGCCAGCAATTTGCCGACCGGTGCGCCGGAGAAAAAGGCAATGCCGATCACACCAACCATGATCAGCGACAGGGCGATCCACAGGCCCCCGCCGAGAAAAATGAAAATGGCTGCCAGTAAGACGCCAACGGCTGCGGTTTGTTCCATGGTGTTTACTCGTGCGCTGCGTGGCGGTCTTCAGGGTTGTCGGACGTGTTTTGCTGATACGACGGTGGCTTGCCGCTGATCACACAGATCAGGTCGTCCAGGAAAGCGATGAACAGCAGCACCACGCCCACCGTCATGCCGATCTGCGGAATCCATTTGGGAATGGGGATCAGGCCGATGGTGTAGTCGGGGTACAAAATGCCGTCACGCACCATGTCGAAGCAGTAGTAGCTGAAGTAGCCCATCAGCGCGGAGCCAAAGGCCAGGCACAGCAATTCCAGAACCCGCGCGCCAGCCGGCGGCAGGCGTTCAAGCAGCAGGTTGACCCGAATGTGCGCGCCCTGCCGCAAGGTGTAGGCCAGGGCCAGAAAGGACGAGGCCGCCAGGCACAGGCGGGCAAAGTCGTCGGCCGAAGGGATCAGGAAGTCAAACAGCCGGCCAAAGACCTGGGCGATCACCAGCACCCCAATCATGAATAAGAAGAAGGCGGCCAGTAGGCCGCTGCCGAGATAGAGCTTGTCCAGAAAAGCGCGCATGGGTCACCTGAAAGGAAAAAAACCCGCCACACAGGGCGGGCTGAGCCTGAGCGGCTGGCTTACTTGATCTTGTCGCGGTAGGCGTCGATGATCTTTTTGCCGTCGGGGCCGGCTTTTTTGAGCCAGTCGTCGAGCATCTGGTCGCCGATTTTCTTGAGTTCGGCGCTGAAGGCCGGGCTGATGGCGGTCAGCGTCATGCCGTTTTTGACCAGCACTTTGGGCGACTCGTCGTTGTCACGCTGGCTCCACTCCCAGCC
>JAXITB010000094.1:0-8421 GCA_034680305.1 Polaromonas sp.
CATCACCGCGCTGACCGCCCAAAACACCCAGGGCGTCAGCGGCATTCATGCGGTGCCGCCCGAGTTCCTCAAGGCCCAACTGCAGGCGGTGCTCGACGACATCGGTGTCGATGCGGTCAAGATCGGCATGCTGCACGCCCCTGAGATCGTTCGTGTGGTGGCCTGGGCGATTGACCACTACCGACTGCGGCAGGTCGTGCTCGACCCGGTCATGGTGGCCACCAGCGGTGACCGCCTGATCGAGCAGGCCACGGTGGAGGTGCTGCGCGAGGAATTGTTCCCACGCGCCACACTGATCACGCCCAATCTGGACGAGGCGGCGCTCCTGCTTGGGCAGGCGATCCCTGCCGCAGACGCGCTGGAGGGCGCAGCCCGGGCCCTCCTGGCTCAGGGGGCGCAGGCGGTCCTGCTCAAGGGCGGACACCTGCCTGGCGATTGGGTCACTGACCTGTTGCTCGAGCCGGGGCAGGCGCCGGTGCGCCTGCAGTCGGCGCGCATCCCCAGCCGCAATGTGCATGGCACGGGCTGCACCTTGTCGTCGGCCGTGGCCTGCTACCTGGCTCAGGGCCTGCCTTTGGCCGAGGCCGTTGGCCAGGCCCGGGCCTACATCCTGGAAGCCATACGCGCAGGCGCTTCGGTGCGCATCGGGCAGGGGCATGGACCGCTCTGCCATGGCCACCAGCCGGTGGCCACGGTTCGGGTGCCCATCCATTGATTCGGGCCGGCGCCGGCCATTGCAGGGCTGCGCTGTTGCCAGAGCCCGCTACGGCTTTATGCCGCCTGCGCTTGTGAGCGGGGGCGCCACCAGGCCAGGACCAGGCTGACAGCTGTCGAGGCCAGCAGGGCGCCGACAAACGGCGCCAAGGTCGGCACGCTGCCGGGAAAGCTGGCCGCCAGCAAGCCAGCGCCGATGTCGCCGCCAGAGACCCAACCGGGCAAGACCGCGCCCAACAGGCCGGCCAGGCAGCCCATCACGGCTGCCGTGGGCGTCATGCGCTGCCACAGGCCCAGCAGCACCGGCACCACCGCGGTGGCGCACAGCAGGTCGGCGATCAAAAACAAACGCAGCACCGACAGCCCCTGCAGCGACACCAGCACCACGGGCACCATGAGCAGCACCGTCACCCACCGTGCGGTGCTCAGCGACACATCGGGGCGCGCGGTGACCACCAGCGAGGCAATGGCGCTTTGCAGGGTGTCCACCGAGGAAGCCACCAGGGCAACGGCCAGCAGCAGTGCGGGCAGGGTCAGCCAGGCCGGCGCCTGATTGAGCAGGGCAAAGAAGGGGATGGGCGGCGAGCCGGGGTTCTTGCCCAGGGCCATGCAGAGCATGCCCAGCGCGCCCACCACCAAAATCACCGGAATGCTCAGCAAGCCGCCGAGCCAGGCGCCGCGGCGCAGTTGGCGGTCGTCGCGCGCCGACCAGATGCGCTGCCAGTAACCCTGGTGGAAGATGTTGGCGGCGGTCACTGCAATGACCAGGGTCAAGGCCACGCTCAGCGACACCTCCATCGGAGCGCTCGGCCAGGGCTGGGTGATGGCGCCGGCCGGCAAGCTGAGCAGCAGCACCGCCACGACCAGAATCAGCAGGGCCAGCAGCAGCCAGGCCTGCCAACGGTCGGTGACCAGGCTGGCGCGCAGGCCGCCCCAGGTGGTGTAGATCAGCGTGGTCACCGCCACCGCCACGATCACACCGGCCCCCGGCAGTTCCGACAGCATCGCCGTGATGCCGCCGATGGCAGTCAACTCGGCGGTGATGAAGCACAGCATGTAGAGCACCGACAAGGCGCTGACCCACAACCGCAGACCCGCGCCGAACCGATCTTGGGCGTATTCGGCAATCGTGCGGCCTCGCGGCATGCGGCGGCGGATGGCCGGCCCGCACCAGGCCAAGACAAAAAAGGGCAAGGCCGCCCCCAATGCATAACCGGCCAAGGCAACCGGGCCGACAAAGGCGCCAATTTCCGGCGGGGCAAAAAGAATCCACCCGCCCAGACCCGAAGCCAGGAAGGACAGGCCCAGGGTGCTGGCGCTCTGCGAGTCGCGGGCGGTCAGGTAGTCGTCCAGATTGGACGCCGCCTGCAGGTCGCGCAGGGCGATCCAGATGAAAAACAAAAGACAGGCGGCCAGGGCCGCCAATGTGGCGTACAGCATGTCGCGCTTCCTCCGCCGGTATGAGCCGGATCAGGTTCCAGGGTCAGCGCCGAATCAGACGCAGTCTCAGCCCCTTTCGGGACTCCCCTGGCGACGGGTTAATGAGGTCTCGGTGGTTGTCCCGCAGGGGCGAAACCGCTGTGGGACCGCGATTCTAAGGGCTTGGGCTGGCCACCGCGTCCCATCGAGCTGGGTCGGCGACCTTGACCTGCTTCAGTCGAAGACCGGCGACTCCACCCCCAGCACCTTGTGCAGCTTGGGGCTGGTGGTGGTGTACTGCAGGTGAATCTTGCCTTTTTCCGGGAAGATGAGAGCTGCCGCCGCAAAGGCCGCCAGCGCGCATTCGTGAAAGCCCGACAAGATGAGTTTTTTCTTGCCGGGGTAGGTGTTGATGTCACCGACCGCAAAAATGCCCGGGATGCTGGTGGAAAACTTTTCTGTGTCGACCACCAGTTGCTTGCGCTCGATCTGCAGGCCCCATTCGGCAATCGGTCCGAGCTTGGGTGACAGCCCGAAGAACACCAGCACCATGTCGGTGGGCACCACCCGGGTGACGCCGTCGCCGCCGGTCACTTTGGCGCCAACGAGTTGGCCATCGCGCTCTTCATAGCCGGTGACTTGCCCGACGATGAATTGCATTTCGTAGGCGTCGCAGAGTTCTTTCATCTTGGCCACGCTGGCCGGTGCGGCCTTGAAGCCGTCGCGCCGATGCACCAGGATGACGCTTTCGGCCTTGTTGGGGCCCTCGGCGGCGAAGTTGAGCGTCCAGTCCAGGGCCGAGTCGCCACCGCCGACGATTAGAAGGTTCTTGCCGGCAAAGTCGGCCGGGTTCTTGACCCGATAAAACAACTGCTTGCCGTCGAATCGGTCCAGGCCATCGACCTTGAGGGTACGGGGCTCGAAGGCCCCCACACCGGCTGCGATGAAGAGGGTCTTGGTCAGGAACTGCCCGCCCTTGCTGGTTTCCACAAAGAAGCGGCCGTCTGCTTCTTGGCGCACGGTGCTGACCGTTTGCCCCAGGTGAAAGGTGGCGCCAAAGGGTTCGATCTGCTTGAGCAAAGCGTCGGTCAGTTCCTTGCCGGTGCACACCGGTATCGCCGGGATGTCGTAGATGGGCTTGTCGGGGTACAGCTCAATTGGCTGTCCACCCGGATAGGCCAGGGAATCGATCACATGGGCCTTGATCTCGAGCAGGCCGAGCTCGAAGACCTGGAACAGGCCGACCGGGCCGGCGCCGACGATCACGGCATCGGTCTCGATCACGCCCGCAGTCGGGGTAGCGTAAGAGGTCACTTCAGGGGGCTTCCGGTTGGGAGACGACGGACGTGGGCCCAAAGGCGGCCCGCCGGGCATCAGCGCACAAGTTCACCGAGCTTGTCGGTCTTGTCCTTCCAGTCGTCGGCATCGGGCAGCGGGGTTTTGCGCTTGGTGATGCTCTTCCAGGTTGGCAGCTTGGCCAGGTCGGCATTGAGCTTGATGAAGGCCGCCTGCTCAGCCGGCAGGTCTTCCTCGGCGTAGATGGCGTTGACCGGGCACTCGGGAATGCAGACGGCACAGTCGATGCATTCGTCCGGGTCGATGACCAGCATGTTGGGGCCTTCGCGGAAGCAGTCCACGGGGCACACATCCACACAGTCGGTGTATTTGCAACGGATACAGGAGTCGGAGACGACGTGAGTCATGAGGCTAGCCTGAGTCGAAGAAAGCCCGATTTTAGGGCGTTTCGATGAGCACAGCGCCGGCCGTGCGGTGCGAGGCCGAATCGACCAAGATCAAGGCCCCCAGGGCGCGACACTGGGCATAGGGCCTGAGGGCCAGGGGTTCCTGAAAAGCCAATTCAATTTTGCCAATGGCATTGGTCGCCAAGTGGTCGGCCGGCCGGGCCTGCAGGCTGTGAATTTCCAGTTGTTCGATGATCCGGGTGACCCTGGCTTTGACCCAGCGATGACCCTGCAGGGCCCAATAGCTGCGCCCTGGCACCAGAGCCTCCTCGTCCATCCATGCCACCGTGGCCCGGGCCTGGGCTGTGGTCTGGTGATCTTGCGTCGACAGGAGAAGGTCGCCCCTCGAAATGTCGAGTTCGCGGTCCAGGGTCAGGCCTGCGGTGCGTCCGGCCGCCCCCGCCCCGGCCCGGCGGCTGTGGTCGAGCACCTGCACCACTTTGGCGCTTTGCCCGCTGGGGTGGACCCGCACGGTCTGTCCGGGCGACAGGCGCCCCGATGCGACGCGGCCCCAGAACAGTCGACGACTTTGGGAGGTGTCGCTGCTGTCATGGCATTTTTCGACCCATTGCACCGGAAAAGCGAAGGGCGATTCGAGCGCGGCGGGCTTGAGCGACAGGCGTTCAAGCAGGGCCAGCAGGCTGGGCCCCGGGTAGCCGCACCAGTCGGGGCGGGCATCGACCACGTTATGGCCCAGGAGGGCCGAGATGGGCACCACCGCCTCGACCCGGATGCCTGCCTCGCTGGCGAAGGCGCTCAGGGCTGCGCGGATGTGACCGAAGGCCACTTGCGGATCGGCCACCGCATCGAGCTTGTTGACCACAAAGACAATGAAGGGCACGCGCAGCAGTTTGACCAGCAAGCTATGGCGGCGGGTCTGGGGCAGCAGCTCCGGGCACTCGCTGCGCCAGTCGAGCTTGCTCGCGTCAATCAGCACCAGCGCGACATCGGCGCTGGAGGCGGCGGTCACCATGTTGCGGGTGTACTGTTCGTGACCGGGTGCATCGCCCAGGATGAATTTGCGGCCGGTGGTGTTGAAGTAGCGATAGGCCACATCGATGGTGATGCCCTGCTCGCGCTCGGCCTGCAAGCCATCGGTCAGCAGGGCCAGATCCGTTTGACCACTGCGCTGGACGCTGGCCAGTTGGTCTTGCAGCACCGCGCGTGAATCGAGCAGCAGGCGGCCGATCAGCGTGCTCTTGCCATCGTCGACGCTGCCGCAGGTGACCAAGCGCAAGGCCGCGTCAAGTGCGGTGTCTGGTTTGACGACTGCCGTGCTCATCAGAAATACCCTTCTTTCTTGCGTTTTTCCATCGAGGCCTCCGAAGTCTTGTCGTCCATGCGGGTAGCCCCCCGCTCGCTGACCTCGGCGCTCAGCGTCTCCAGCACGATGTCATCGGCGGTGGCCGCCCAACTCTCTACCGGGCAGGTGCAGGTGATGTCGCCGACGGTGCGAAAGCGCACGGATTTGTCGACCACCCGTTCGCCCTCGCGCGGCGGGGTCAGCTCAGTCACCGGCACCAGCAGCCCCTTGCGCTCGACCACCGGCCGTTGGTGGGCGTAGTACAGGCAAGGCAGTTCGATCTGCTCGCGGGCGATGTATTGCCACACATCGAGCTCGGTCCAGTTGGAGATGGGAAAGACGCGGAAATGCTCGCCCGGATGGAGCCGGGTGTTGAACAGGCTCCAGAGTTCAGGCCGCTGCGCCTTGGGTTGCCACTGCCCAAAGGTGTCGCGGTGGCTGAAGATGCGCTCTTTGGCTCGGGCCTTTTCCTCGTCGCGTCGCGCGCCGCCAATGAGGGCGTCGAAGCCGAACTCCTCGATCGCTTCCAGCAGGGTGACCGACTGGTGCACATTGCGCGATTCGCCCGGGTGGGCCAGTCGCACCGTGCCGCGTCGCATCGATTCCTCCACGCTTCGCACGATCAATTCGGCCTGGAGTTGCCCGGCCCGATGATCTCGAAATGCCGTGACTTCTGGAAAGTTATGCCCGGTGTCGATCATCAAGAGCGGGTAGGGGATGGCGCCCCCGCGCTGGCTGTCAATGAAGGCCTTTTCAGCGCACTTGAGCAGCACCAGCGAGTCCTTGCCGCCAGAAAAAAGCAGGGCCGGGCGCTCAAAGGCGGCAGCCACCTCGCGCAGTATGAAGATGGCCTCTTCCTCCAGGGCGTCGAGGTGGGCGTGGCTAAGCGTTGGGGCGCTGAAATGTCGTGGATCGGCAGGGGCGTTCATGGGGAGACCTCTGGTCGGGCTGATGAGTGACGGTGCGACTGCAGATGGCCGGGCAGGGCGTCGGCCTGGGGCGCGGCCGGTGGGGTGGCCGATGAGGCGTCTGCGTCCTTGAGGTGCAGTCCGCATTCCTTGGCCGAGTCCGATTCCCACCACCAGCGGCCCGACCGGAAGTCCTCTCCCAGCGTGACGGCACGGGTGCAAGGTGCGCAGCCGATGCTGGGGAAAAACTGATCGTGCAGGGTGTTGTAGGCGATGCCTTGCGCCCCGATGTAGTGCCAGACATCGCCGGTGGTCCAGTTCGCCAGTGGGTTGATCTTGACGCGCTCTGGACCATCGGCCTCGATGTCGGCGACCTCTGCGCGGGCGCGCGATTGCTCGCGGCGCAGGCCGGTGAGCCAGGCCCTTTGGCCGGCCAGGGCTCGCGCCAGTGGCTCCATCTTGCGGATGCTGCAGCAGGTCTTGCGCAGTTCGATGCTTTGGTACATGGCGTCGGCCCCGTGGCGCTGCTCGAAGGCCTGAGCCGCTTGATCTTGCGGGCGGTACACCAGCACCTTGCGGTCGTAGCGCGCCTCGATGTGGCCGATCAGCGCCAGGGTCTGCGCGTGCAGCTTGCCCGTGTCCAGCACGAACACGGTGGCCGGTGTGCCGGTGGTGCACAGCAAATGGGTGATCACCATGTCCTCGGCCCCCAGGCTGCTGGCCTGGGTCAGGGGCTGATATTGCCCGGCAGCCTGTTGGATGAGCCGCTCGGTTTGAGCCAGCTTGGCGGCGAAGTCGGCGCTGGCCCGGGCGTAGAACTCGATGGCGCTCATGCCGAAACCTTGAAATGGGGTGCCGGCTCGAGGGCATCGCCCTGGTAGCGACCCACCGCCAAGCCCGGGTAAGCGGCCAGGACCCGTTGGGCCAAGTCGATGGGCTGGTCAGCTCTCAGAACGGCTAGGCTGAAGCCCGAGCGCTGCATCTGCGCCAACTGGTCCACCAGTACATCGCCGGTGGCGACCAGCTCACCGGCAAAGCCAAGCCGGCGCCGCAGCAAGAAAGCCTGGCTGAAGGCGCGGCCATCTGAAAACTTGGGAAAGTGCAGCTCGACAGCCTGCACGCCGCTCAGATCTGAGGCGGCTGGATCGACATCGTTGGCCAGCCGTAAGGTGTGGACGCTGGCCTGGTATTGCTCAGGGGATAGCAGTTTCATGGTCAATCGCTTGTGGCTTCGGTGCGTGCGGTGATTCGGCGCGCCGATTGGGCGGCGGCCTTGAAGGGCTCATGCCCAATGCGGGCCAAGCTCTGAATGAAAGCTTCACCAGGCGTGCGACGTTCTCGGTAGATCTCCAAGATGGCCTCGATCACATCGACCACCTCAGAGGCAGCAAATGAGGGGCCGACGATCTTGCCGGGGCCAGCCGGACCGCTCAGCGCCGAGCCGTCGGTGCCGCCCAGGGAGACCTGGTACCACTCCTGCCCGTCCTTGTCGACGCCCAGGATGCCGATGTGGCCGCTGTGGTGATGGCCGCATGAGTTGATGCAGCCGCTGATGTGCAGGTCAATGTCGCCCAGGTCGTGCAGCTCATCGAGGTCTTGAAAGCGCTCGGTGATCATCTCGGCAATCGGGATGGAGCGTGCATTGGCCAGCGCACAGAAATCGCCGCCGGGGCAGGCGATCATGTCGGTCAGCAGCCCGATGTTGGGTTTGGCCAGGGCCAGCTTGCGTGCGGCACGCCACAGCTCGGGCAGCTCATGGCAGCGCACCCAGGGCAGCAGCAGGTTTTGGTCGTGGGTCACCCTGACTTCGCCGGCGCTGAAGCGCTCGGACAGCTCGGCCACCGCGTCGAGTTGGTCGGCGGTGGCGTCGCCCGGGGCCTGGCCCAGCCGCTTGAATGACAGCGTGACCGCGCGCAGATCCGGGTGTTGATGCGATGCCACGTTTTGCTGCAGCCAACGCGCAAACTTGACATCGTCTTCGGCCGCGGCGCGAAGCACCTGCGCGATTCTGGCTTCGGTCCCGGGGCGAACGTCGGCCAGGGAAGGCGGCACAAACGTGGCTGTGACCCGCGCCAACTCCTCGGGCGTGATGGTGTGCTGGCCGCCGTCGTGCTCAACGATCTGCCGGTACTCGGCTTGCACCTCTTCGATGTAGCGCTGCCCTTCGGCCTTGACCAAAATTTTGATGCGCGCCTTGTAGATGTTGTCGCGCCGGCCCCATCGGTTGTAGACCCGAACCACCGCCTCCAGGTAGTTGAGGATCTGGTGCCAGGGCAAGAATTCGCAGATCACCGTGGCGATCACGGGGGTGCGGCCCAGATCGGAAGAGCACACG
>JAXITB010000095.1:0-8414 GCA_034680305.1 Polaromonas sp.
CACCCTGCAAGACGAATGCCGTCGAGCGGGCATCAGCCGTCCACTGATCGTCACCGATGCCGGCGTCAAGGCCGCTGGCATCTTGCAAAAGGCGCTCGACGCCCTGCCCGGCTGGCCGGTCTCGGTGTTCGACCAGACCCCGTCCAACCCGACCGAAGCGGCCGTGCGCGCGGCCGCTGCGATCTACCATCAAGGCCGCTGCGACGGCCTCATTGCGGTGGGCGGCGGCTCTGCCATCGACTGCGCCAAGGGCGTGGCCATTGCGGCCACACATGAAGGGCCGCTGAAGACCTATGCCACCATCGAAGGCGGCTCGCCCATGATCACCGAGCAGGTGGCGCCCTTGATTGCCGTGCCCACCACCGCCGGCACGGGCAGCGAGGTGGCGCGTGGTGCGATTCTCATCATTGATGACGGCCGCAAGCTCGGTTTTCATTCCTGGCACATCGTGCCCAAGGCCGCCATCTGCGACCCGGAGTTGACCCTGGGCCTGCCCGCTGGCCTGACCGCAGCCACCGGCATGGACGCCATTGCCCATTGCATGGAAACCTTCATGGCCGCGCCCTTCAACCCACCTGCCGACGGCATTGCCCTCGACGGTCTGCAGCGGGCCTGGGCCCACATTGAGCGGGCCACCCGCGACGGGTCAGACCGGGAGGCCCGACTGAACATGATGAGCGCCTCCATGCAGGGGGCCATGGCATTTCAAAAAGGGCTAGGCTGCGTGCATTCGCTCAGCCACAGCCTGGGCGGCGTCAATCCGCGCCTGCATCACGGCACGCTCAACGCCATGTTTTTGCCAGCGGTGGTCCGCTTCAACGCCGAAGCCGAGAACGTCCAAAAAGAAAACCGCATGGCCCGCATGGCCCAAGCCATGGGCCTGGGTGCGGGCAGAGCGGGCGATGTGGCCGAAGCGGTACGCGACATGAACGCCCGCCTGGGCTTGCCCACAGGCTTGGCCGCGATGGGCGTGGGCAGCAGGGAATTTGCGCGCGTGATCGAAGGTGCGCTGGCCGATCACTGCCACAAGATGAACCCGCGACTGGCCAGTGCCGATGACTACCAAGCCATTCTGGATGCATCAATGTGAGGCCTGGCTGGGCGCAGCCCAAACATTGGCCCGAAAGATCCCGCGGGCCGGCTGCGCCTTTATTTCAATGTCTTTGACCCACTGCGCGGTCTGAGCGGTTTTCCCGCCTGCGTCCGCGCAGCAGCGGCCAGGGCCAGTCGGCCCCAGTGCAAGGCCTGATCGGGCTCATCAAACACGCTGCCGGGCGCGCGATGAAAAGACAGCGACACCACCCTGCCTTGGCGGGCGTAGGTGAACGGGGGCAGGCCTGAGGCCTCAAACTGCGGCAGGCTCTGGGCATCGACCTTCAAGTACAACTCCTCCTGAAAAACCAGGCCGAACATCGTGCCATCTAGGAAGAGGCCGTGGCCGCTGAACATGCGACGAGCACTGACGCGCCCGAGCGGCGCAAACCACTCCAGGACAAAAGTCACAAAGGACGGCACGGCCGTCACAGGGGCTGCACCTGCGCCGGATCGGGCCGCTCCAGCCACTGAGCAAAATCCTCGGACAGTTGCTCGCTGGCTCGCGCTGCCGTGGTCCAGGCCTGCATGCGCGCAGGCAGATCGTTGGCATACCGGGTGAAGTCGGTGCGGTCAGGCAGCTTGCCATTGGGCAGGGTCCGCAGCCAGTCGGGGTCGGGTGCCAGCACCAGCGTGCGGTCCAAGAACGGCGTGGCCCGTTGTCGCCACTTCAGCGACTTGTCCAGCCAACCGGGCACCACCTGTTTCTGGAAGTGGGGATAGAGCACCAGGCCCGGCCCGGGTCCGGGGCTGCGGTAATTCAGATGCAGGTGATAGTCGGTGATGCCGCCATCCCAGTAGGCGCCCGGTGGCGCACCTGCAATGCCGTGAACGGCCCGCAGCACGAAGGGGATCGAGCAACTGGCCTGAATGGCCTGCATGAAGTTCTCTTCGGTCAAAGCCACCTGACGGGTACGGTAGTCGTTCGTGTCAAAGGGCAGCGCGTGGGGTCGGCCCGCTAGCGTCGAAGAAAACACCACGCGCTCCAGCCAGGCGTCCATGAGTCCGCGTGAAATCAGGTTGGTGACATAGGCCCCGGCGTACCCCAGGGGGGTAAACACCGGATGCTCACGCGCCAGCATGCCGATTCCGCGAGAGGTCATCACATGCAGACGCCAACGGGGATGGCTCAGCACCTCCTGAATGCGTCCGCCATAAAACCCTTGCAGACCACGGCCAAACTCGCGACTGACCTGCGCTGCCGTCGGTCGCTTGCGTCCGGGCTCGAGTTCATAGTGCTGCGCAATGTAGTCATGCTCCAGGCGCCGAAAGCCCGACTCGCAGTCGTTCAAGCAGGCGGTGGCCAGACGCCAGGCACCGATCGAGGCGCCCACCAGATCGATGGGCTGCGTACTTTGTGGGAGCCAGTGTCCAAACAAAAACCGATCGAGCGGGCCGAGGATCAAGCCCTTGGGACCACCGGCCGCACCGGGTATGGCCGCAATGTCCCGCGGCTGCAGGCCATGGCTACGGATATGGGCCAGCGCCTGAGGGCCGGCGTAAAGGCGCAGGGCTTTCATTTCAGGCTTTCAGAATATCAGCCAAATCCAGAACGCAAGCCACCTGGACCGAGTAAGGCGTGTCGGTTTCCAGCGGCCAGCCCTGGGCGACCGGCGCCACAATGTAAGCAGAATCGACACCCAAATCACTGCAGGCCTGCCAAAACCCTCGGGTGACCTTAGGAGCGGCCGAGAGCTTGATCTCAAAAGCGACGATGCGACTGCCCCACGCCACCACCACATCCAGCTCGGCGCCAGCGGCGGTGCGATAAAACCCAATGTCTGCGCCAGCCGGGGCCAGGGCGCAAATCTGCTCAAGCACCAACCCCTCCCAAGACGCTCCCGCAATCGGGTGACCGGCCAAGGTGTTCACATCGGTGATATGCAGCAGGGCGTGCAACAGGCCACTGTCGCGAACATACACCTTGGGCGACTTCACCAAGCGCTTACCCACATTGGCAAAGTGTGGCTCCAAGCGCCTGAGCATCATGGTGTCGACCAATGCGTCCAGATAGCGGGCGACTGTGCTGTGCGACAGGCCGCCCAGGGATGCGCCAATTTGCGACGCATTGAACAACTGCCCATGCAGGTGAGCGCTCATGCGCCAAAAGCGCTGCAGGGTCTGCGCAGGCACATTCACACCCAATTCGCGCAAGTCACGGTTGAGTAAAGTGGCAATGAAGTCTTGGCGCCAAACGAAGGACTGCGCATCGGTGTTGGCAGTAAAGCTCAAAGGAAAACCACCGCGCAGCCAAAGTTGCTGCAGCGTGACCAGGTCGGTGCCAGAGGCATCCGAGGCCAGGGGCAGCACCTCGCCGGCCAGAAACGGCGACAGTTCCAGATAGCTCACCCGTCCTGCCAAGGACTCGGCGCTTTGTTGGTGCAAGCGCCCAGTGGCAGATCCAAGGAGCAAAAACCGCCCTGGTCGCCGGTCGGCATCGATTTCGGGTCGCAGTTGGGCGAAGAATCCGGGAACGTACTGCACCTCGTCGAGCACTAGAAGTCGGTCGCGATGGGCGGCTAAAAAACCGCTGCCAGCGCTGAGCTTGGCGCGGTCGGTGTCGAGCTGCAAATCGAGGTGCAAGGCACCGGGGTGCTGCAAGGCAATGGCCTTGGCCAAGGTGGTTTTACCGACTTGCCGAGGACCAAGCAGGACCAAGCCTGGCGAAAAGCCGAGCCGTTCGAGGGCGGTGCACAAGAGGGCGCGAGGGACAGACATGGCGAACTCTGGTTCAATTTACCTCGCATTTTGATCGATTGATCGACAAAATACAAGATTAAAAATCTATCCCTGACCGTCCTGCTGGTTGAAAGTCAGACGATCCCGGCTTACTTGCGCAAGCCCTGCAGCTTGGCAAAGGCCGAAGCCATCGCGCTCTGTGAAGCGGGCTCAGGCTGACGTTGCGCGGGCCGTTGGCCGCGCCCTGCTCCTTCAAAACGATTCTCGCGTGGGCCGTCGCGGCGGGCCGGCGCAGCATCGAGCTTCATGCTCAGGCTGATGCGCTTGCGCGCCAAGTCCACCTCCAGCACCCTTACTTTGACGATGTCGCCGGTCTTGACCACCTCACGCGCGTCACTGACGAACTTGTGGGCCAACTGGCTCACATGCACCAGGCCGTCCTGATGGACGCCCAGATCCACGAAGGCGCCGAACTGCGCCACGTTGGACACCGTGCCTTCAAGCACCATGCCTTCCTTGAGGTCGGCCAGGTCTTCCACGCCCTCGGTGAAGCGCGCTACCTGAAAGTCCGGGCGCGGGTCGCGGCCGGGCTTTTCCAGCTCGGCCAGGATGTCCTTGACGGTGATGACGCCGAACTGCGCGTTGGCAAACAACTCCGGCTTGAGCGACTTGAGCATCTCGGCGCGGCCCATCAATTCACCGACCGCTTTGCCCGTGTGCGCCAGAATTTGCTCGACCACCGGGTAGGTCTCCGGGTGTACACCCGTCACATCAAGCGGGTTGCTTCCGCCACGGATGCGCAGGAAGCCAGCACATTGCTCAAAGGTCTTGGGACCCAGGCCGCTGACCTTGAGCAGATCGACGCGACTGCCGAATGCGCCATTGGCATCGCGCCAGCGAACCACCGAACTGGCGGTGGTCTGCGACAGGCCCGAGACGCGCGCCAACAGCGGCGCACTGGCGGTATTGAGGTCCACACCCACCCGGTTGACGCAGTCCTCGACCACCGCATCCAGGCTGCGCGCCAGCTGGCTTTGATTGACATCGTGCTGATACTGCCCCACCCCAATGGACTTGGGGTCGATCTTGACCAACTCGGCCAGCGGGTCTTGTAGACGCCTGGCAATGCTGGCCGCGCCGCGCAGGCTCACATCGACATCGGGCATCTCCTGCGAGGCAAACTCGCTGGCCGAATACACCGAAGCACCCGCCTCACTGACCACCACCTTTTGCAGCGCTTGCTCGGGGTGCAGCTTGGCCAACTGCTTGATCAGATCGCCGGCGAGCTTGTCGGTTTCACGGCTGGCGGTCCCGTTGCCAATGGCAATCAGGTTGACGCCATGCTTGTCGCACAGCTTGGCCAGGGTAAAGAGCGAGCCGTCCCAGTCCCGGCGCGGCTCATGGGGGTAGACGGTGGCGGTATCGACCAACTTGCCGGTGGCGTCGACCACCGCCACCTTGACCCCCGTGCGTATGCCGGGGTCCAGGCCCATGACCACGCGTGGCCCGGCGGGCGCAGCCAACAGCAGGTCGCGCAGGTTGTCGGCAAAGACCTTGATCGCCACTTGCTCGGCCTCCTCGCGCAGGCGAGCAAACAGGTCGCGTTCGAGCGATAGGCTCAATTTCACACGCCAGGTCCAGGCCACCGCCTTGCGCAGCAAGTCGTCGGCGGACCGGGCCTTGTGGCTCCAGCCCAGGTGCAGTGCGATCTTGCCCTCAGCCAAGGAAACGGTCGGGGGCTTGCCTTGCTCGTCCAGCAACTCGGGCAGGCTGAGTCTGGCGTCCAGGATCTCCAGACTGCGCCCCCTGAATACAGCCAGCGCCCGATGCGAAGGCACCCGGCCAATCGGCTCGTCATAGTCAAAGTAGTCGCGAAACTTGGCGTGGTCCGGGTGGTTCTCGTCCTTGCCAGCCACCAATTTGGAAGCCAACAAACCCTCATCCCACAGCCACTGCCGCAGCGACTGCACCAAGCTGGCATCTTCGGCCCAGCGCTCAGACAAGATGTCGCGCACGCCATCGAGTACCGCCTGCACGGTGGTGAAGTCGTCGCCGGCCTCGGTTTTGTCTTTCAGCACATAGGCCTTGGCTTCCTCGGCCGGTACGCGGCTCGGATCTGCCCACAGCAGGTCGGCCAGCGGCTCGATGCCCGCCTCACGCGCGATCAGCCCTTTGCTGCGGCGCTTGGGCTTGTAGGGCAGGTACAGGTCTTCCAGGTCTTGCTTGGTGGCTGACGCTTCAATGGCCGCTCGCAATTCTGCCGTGAGCTTGCCCTGCTCATCAATACTTTTGAGGATACTGGCCCGCCGCTCATGGAGCTCGCGCAGGTAGTCCAGCCGGTACTGCAGTTCGCGCAGCTGAACATCATCCAGGCCACCCGTGGCCTCTTTGCGGTAGCGAGCAATGAATGGGACGGTGGCGCCACCGTCGAGCAGATCGGCAGCAGCCTCAACTTGTGCGGGCCGAACCTTGAGCTCGGCCGCAATCTGGGCAAGGATGTGATTCATGAACAGGCGATTAGGCCTTGCGGTCAGAGGCGGAAAAGCCACCCCTTCGCAAAGCTGCGGGATTCTGCCACAGGGCGGCGCTTGCGCAATGAATCGCTGGTCCTCAGTGTGCGGAAGTGGGAGCGGCACCCTGCCTTCGAACCAGCGTTTAAGCCAAATCCACATCACGCCGGGGGGCGGCGCACCCGCACAAGTCAGCGGAGGCGTTGGGTTAGTCTCTGTGGGAGCCGCACCTTCGAGGCGAAGCGACGACCAACAAAGCAACAGGCATCCATCAAAATTTCCCAGCGCGCCGAGGGCAATGCCTTGACTGAGCCGCTGGAGTGGCTCGCCACTGGGAGGGCGCGCAGCACGGCGATGCAGGCTTTTACGCCTGCATCGCTGGTCGCTGAGCCAATGCGGCCCGCCAGTGCAGCAGGTGCGGGTGTCGTTCGTCGGGCTTTTGTTTGACGATGCGGGCAAAGTCAACTGCCACCACAGCGGTGATGTCGGCCACACTGAAGGCCTCGCCGGCCACATGGGGACGATCAGCCAGCAGCGCATCGAGCGTCTGAAAGAACGTCTGCACCCTGGCCAAACCGCGCTGCGCCAATTCGGGAATCTGGGCGTAGTTGACCGGGCCGGGCAAGGCCCGATCGACCATGGCCGGCGAGCTGTTGCGCAGGGCTTCGGCCACCGGCATCAGGCCCTCGAACTCCATGCGCCAGTTCAAGCTGGCGATCTCGGCCTTTTCTCGGGGGGTGCGACCCATCAGCGGCGGCTCGGGGTATTGGGCCTCCAAGTAGGCGGCGATGGCGGCGTTGTCGGTCAGCACCCAGCCCGGCTCCACACGCAGGGCGGGCACAGTGCAGGCCGGATTGATCTGCCGATACGCAGAGCCAAGCTGCTCACCCGCACGCAGGTCGATCTGCACCGTTTCATGGGCCACGCCCTTTTCAGCCAGGAAGATACGCGCCCGCCTCGGGTTGGGCGCGCTCGCGCAGTCGTAGAAGGTGATCATGCGGCGCTCTGTAGCTTGTCTTGGGTGCGTGTGTCAAAGTCGCTGGCCTCGTGACGCTCATGCAACTGCTCGTTCAAAGGGCCACGAAAGCGGTTGACCATTCGGCCTCGCCGCACTGCAGGCCGCTGCGCCAATTCTTCAGCCCAGCGCAGCACATGGGTGTACTCCTGCACCTGCAGGAACTCGGCCGCCTCGTACATTTCTCCGCGTACCACACCGCCATACCAGGGCCAGATGGCGATGTCGGCAACCGTGTAGTCGTCGCCGGCGATATAGCGGGTTTGGGCCAGGCGCTGATTGAGCACGTCAAGCTGGCGCTTGGTCTCCATGGCAAAACGGTCGATGGCGTACTCGATCTTCACCGGCGCGTAGGCATAAAAATGTCCGAAGCCACCGCCCAGGTAAGGGGCACTGCCCATCTGCCAGAAGAGCCAGGACAGGCATTCGGCCCGGCGCGCTGGCTCGGTGGGCAGGAATGCGCCGAACTTCTCGGCCAGATACATCAGGATGGCGCCCGACTCAAAAACCCGTACCGGGCTGGTGCCGCTGCAGTCGAGTAGCGCCGGAATCTTGGAGTTGGGATTGACCTCCACAAAGCCACTGCCAAACTGCATGCCCTCGTGAATGCGGATCAGCCAAGCGTCGTATTCGGCGCCCTCATGCCCGAGCGCGAGCAGTTCTTCAAGCATCACGGTCACCTTGATCCCGTTCGGTGTGCCCAGTGAGTAAAGCTGCAGCGGGTGTCTGCCGCGCGGCAGGGTGTGCTCGTGTGTGGCACCGGCAATGGGCCGATTGATGTTGGCAAAACGGCCGCCATTGGCCTTGTCCCAGGTCCAGATCTTGGGCGGGGTGTAGGGGGTCGCATCAGACATGACAGGCCTCAAAAAGGGTCAGGCGCACCCATGGCGCCGGGGATGCCATGGTAGTGCAGCCTGGGCCGGGACGCTGGCCCGCCCAGTCGATGCCTGAGCTCGCCCCCTCAGGGAGATGCCTTTTCAATTGTGAGCAAGCGCACTCTGGCGTTGCGAGGCAGCAGCCCCGTGATATCGGTTGAACTGCTGTTGAGAGTCACTACCCCCCTGCTGCTCATTGGCCGGATCTTGAGACTGAAAATCCCGGGCGCGTAGACATCTTCC
>JAXITB010000096.1:0-8341 GCA_034680305.1 Polaromonas sp.
AAGACCACGTTTTCGAGTTCACGCACATTGCCAGGCCAGCGGTGGGCCTGCAATTGCGCCTGCGCCTCCTGACTGACGGCAAGCACCCGACCATCTTGCGCATGACGGGCCAACAGACGCGCCACCAGCGGCAAGATGTCACCCGGCCGATCACGCAGCGGCGGCACGCGCAGCTTGAAGGTCGACAAGCGGAAATAAAGGTCTTCACGAAACTCGCGCTGGGCCATGGCCAGGCGCAAGTCTTTGTTGGTGGCGGCCAGCACCCGCACATCGAGGTCAATCGCCCGCTCACCGCCCAATCGCACCAGCTGGCGCTCCTGCAGCACACGCAGCAATTTGGTCTGCAGGTGCATGGGCATTTCGGCAATCTCGTCGAGGAAAATGGTGCCGCCCTGGGCCTGCTCGAACAGGCCACGGTGCTCTTTCACCGCTCCGGTGAAGGCGCCCTTGTCGTGGCCGAACAACATGTCTTCAATCAAGTGATCCGGCAAAGCCGCGCAGTTAAGCGCCACAAAGGGGCCGCGCGCCCGGTCAGACGACTCATGCACCACGCGGGCCAGCACTTCCTTGCCAGCGCCGGTCGGCCCTTCAATGAGCACGCTCACCGGCGCCTTGGCCACCCGCTGCGCCAGTGCCAACAAATGGCGACTGGCGGCGTCCACATACACCACGGTACGCGGTGCGGCCGCCTTGGGCACCTGTACCGGCGCACTGGTCACTCGCGGGCTGGCCGCCTGCCATGACGGGGCCGAAAACTCATCGACCGCAATCACATGGACCGCACCATCGCGCATGGCGGCAACGGCCAACTCGAGGTCACGGCGCTCCACGCGGCAGATGATGGGCAGACTCGAGCCTTCAGCGGCCAGCAGCGCCTTGACTTCGGTCAACAAGGCGGTGCTGCCCTCCAGGCGCAGGGCCACCAGGTCGGCATGCGGCCAAAACAACTTGAGTTCGTCGAGCGTGGCCACAGACTGCGTCACCATTCCGGCGGCAGCCAATTGGGCCTGCTCCGGACCACTCAGGGTTCGGAAGGGATCGAGCCACAGCAGCTGTTGGGTGATAGGCAAATTGCTCATTCGGGTGACCTCAAAGTCGACAGATGCGGCTTGATGTGCAAGGTCTGTGCCACCTGCGGCAATCCCCTTCCGCCCGGCGGCAATGCGGCAATTCGACGGATTCCCGACAGATTGCCGCTCGAAAGCCCATCGCCGTGCTGCGGGAGCCGCGCCCTCGCGGCGATGCGGTCTTGGTTCAAGGTCTGAGCTTGATCAGAAGCCCCATCGCGCCGAGGGCGGCGCTCCTACAACAGACTGGAGTCATCGCGCCGAGGGCGGCTCTCCTACAAAGCTTTAGCAGGCAGTGATCAGTAGGAAGGTGTGGGAGCCGGGATGTCGAAGCCGCGCTGTTGGAGCTGTGCTGTGGGAGCCGCGCCCTCGCGGCGATGCGGCACATGATCAGCCGCAGCACCCGGTCAAGGCCACACGATCAAGCAGAGCGTTTGATACCCGACGTGGCCTTGGCCACAAACCCACGACAGGCCACGCCATCGACGCGCAGCACTTCAATGGCCGGCAGCGCACGGGACTTGAAGCCCATGAGACGGCAAAGATAAGGCAAAGATGGATCCCAGCTCACGGCAAAGTGCCGGCACTGAAAACAATTGGGCCCGCGTTGGGGCAAGGTAGAGACGGTCATGCGGCAATCAAAATCCTGCGAAGGAAGCGCCAACAGTCAGATCCAATACGCTACCGAAAAGACAATTTCTACAAGCCGATCGGCTCATGCTCGCCAGAGACCGCTGAGCACAGCGACCCCGCTTGCGCCCGGACGCGTAAAGCCCAACCGAGCTGCGGCGACAGTTGCCGAAAGCCCCCCGCTTACTGCAGGAGCTTCATCACCGTCTGCTGCGAGGTGTTGGCCTGTGCCAGGATCGCGGTCGCGGCCTGCTGAATGATCTGGGTACGTGCCAACTCGCTGGAAGCCTTGGCGTATTCAACGTCCAAGATTCGGCTGCGCGAGGCTGAGGTATTGGTCGACACGTTATTGAGGTTATCCGCCGCGTGGGTGAGTCGGTTGATCTTGGCACCCATGCCCGAGCGGAAGGTATCCACAGCGGCAATTGCTGCGTCCATCTGCGAAATCGCCGACGAAGAAGTCGCCGACATCGATGACGACAGGGCCGACTTCAGACCAGTCAGCGCGGCCAGGTCGCCAAAAGTCACGGTGATGGTCTGGTCGGCATTAGCGCCAATTTGATAAACCGCTGCGGTGGTGGTGCCGTCCAGAATCTTCTGGCCGTTCCACTCGGTCATGTCGGAAATCCGCACGATCTCAGACTGCAGTTCTGAAAACTCTTGCTGCAAGGCCAACTTGTCGGAAGCCACGTAGGTCGCGTTAGCGGCCTGCACCGACAGCTCACGCATGCGCTGCAGCATGGCGGTGATTTCGTTGGTGGCGCCCTCAGCGGTCTGGATCATGGAGACGGCGTCATTGGCATTGCGAACCGCCTGGTCCAGGCCTCGGATCTGCGCGGTCTGCTTGTTGCTGATGGCCAGACCAGCCGCATCGTCCTTGGCTGCATTGATGCGCTTGCCGGTCGACAACTGCTCCATGGCGGTGGTCAGCGAGCGGTTGTTGCGCACCAGGGCGCCTTGGGCAACCAGCGAGTTCAGATTGGTATTGATGACTGTCATGATTTCTCCAGATCGTTTTGCTGCGGCAATGCCTTGCCACCGGCAAGAGCTTTAGGCGACCTTCGCCTCCAACTCGATTTCCACGGGAGCCGACTCCACCAGAGCGGCCAGTTGTTCATGAGCCTCACGCAGCCCTTCATGGGCTGGGAAGCGGCGGATCGCCCGTTTGGCATGCCGGAAGGCGTTGTAGTAAGCACTGCGGCAACGCATGATGCGAATCAGGTGGTACCAGGTCTCGGCAGGTGCCTGCTCGCCCTGAACTTGCATGAGGCGCTCCACGCATTCCTGCGCCTGGGCCCAGTCTTCATTGACTTCAGCCAGCAGAGTTCCAATGGCCAGGATGTCCTCGCTATCGGGATACAGGCTGATGCCGGCAGCCACCAGGGCGTCGGCAATATCAGTCCGCCCCTGCTCGACCCAGTAGGCAATGGCCTGCCGGATCTCGGCGGCAGTAAAGCGCGATGCTTCGTCTGCGGTAATCATGTTTTCGTACACGGCTTGAGCGACCGGTGCTGGCGCGGCTTGTGTCATCGACTTACTCCTGAGTTTTTCGGTACAAATGCCGGCAATCGCTTGCCGCCGGGTTGAAGATGAGGACATCTAAGCAATCGGCGTGCCAGGTTGGGTTGTCTGGAAAATCGACGCTCTTGGACTCCCACCAGCCGGCTGCTGAGGCAAACATCAAGAAATACGCCACCTCAATCCCTGATCGCAGAATCAGGCGCCCCCCCATAGAAACAGCGGTCATCAATCCAAGGAGGGCGACTGATGTGGCATATAAAGTGCTCTACTTGACGCAGACGCATTGAAAAATGTCGGAAATCGGACAGTCACCCTCATCAGTTGCCCCACCAAAGGAGATCAGCATGGACAAGTCACAATTCATCGCCGCAGTCGCAGAGATTCTTGAAATTGAATCCAGTGGGCTCAGCGGTTCAGAGGTGCTGGAGGATGTGGGCAACTGGGACAGCTTGAGCATCATTTCCTTCGTTGCGATGGTCGACAGCGAGCTCAACCAAGTCGTCGACCCAGAAAAGCTGAAACAAGCCAAAACCTTCAACGATCTGGCCGCTCTGGTTGGCCTGTGACCGTGGCCGAGCTGCACGTGAACACGCGCGACCTGGTACTGACCGAGATTGCCGAAATACGGACAGGCAAAGGCCTGCCGCCGACCGAAGTCACCATGGACGACCTCCTGCTGGGTGAGGGACTGGGCCTCGATAGCCTGGATCTGGCCACCTTGGTGGTCAGCCTGGAGGAGAAAACAGGGCGAGATCCATTCCGCGCTGGTTTTGTCATGTTCCAGACGGTGGGCGAGTTGACCGACCTCTTTGCAGCCACCTGAACTATGTCTGCCGGCGCAATCTTTCCCTTCGAACTCATTCGACCCGACGGCACCCTCGGGCTGGAGGATCTGCGCGAAGAAGCCCGCCAGTTGGCAGACCAAACGCCTGTCGGGCAAGTCTTGCTGATACGAGCCGATGGTGCGCACCCGGTCATCCTGGGATTGCTCAGCGCCATGACATGCGGACGCACGACCTATCTGATCAGAGACCGTCGCGCCGTACCCGCCCCCAACTCTTGGCCCGAGGGTCAGTTTTGGCAGGCCTGCGCCGACCCGAATCCAGCCCATGCGGGCGTCTTATGGATGCAGACCTCGGGAACGAGCGGCCGCCCCAAGTGGATCGCCCAGCCAGTTGAACGCCTGACGGCGGCCATTGCCGCCGGCCAAACACGCGCCACCTGGCTGCTGACCTACGAGCCGGCCAGTTTTGCCGGCGTGCAGGTGATCCTGTCGGCCATCGCCGGGGGCCATCGTCTGGTCTGCCCGTCACCCAACACAAATCCGGCGGACTTGGTCAAATTCGCTGCGATCCACCAAGTCAGCCACATGTCGGGCACGCCGACCTTCTGGCGGTCCTTTCTCAGAGCCAGTCATACCAGCGACTTGCATCTGCGGCACATCACCCTTGGCGGCGAACTTGCCGACCAAAGCACCCTGGATGAATTGGCTCGACGTTTTCCTCATGTCAGGATTCGGCATATCTATGCCACAACTGAAATGGGGGTCGTCTTCAGCGTTCAAGACGGTAAGGCCGGCTTCCCCAAGGGCTGGCTCGACCATGACTTGCCCAATGGCATACGTTTGAACGTTTCTCCTGAAGGCACGCTGGTCATCAGTCGAACGGACGCCGACCCAGCGTTGGCAACAAGCGGTTGGGACAGTCGCGATGTGGTCGAGGTCAAAGGCGAGCGGGTCTACTTCAAGGGCCGAGCCGACACCCTGATCAATGTGGGGGGGCACAAAATCTATCCGGAAGAGGTCGAAGCGCATCTGCTCGCATTACCCATCATTTCGGACGTCTGCGTCAGCGCGCAGGTCTCGCCAATCACCGGACACATCCTGACCGCCGACATCGTCGCCAACCAGGATCTGGATGAGATCAGGGCCAAGCAGCAAATTCAGGCTCATCTTCAGGCACTGCCTCGCCATGCCAGACCAGCCGTATTGCGATTCAAGGACCACCTTCCGCTCGGGGGAACGGGTAAAAAGGCACGACAAGGATGACAGCGATCAAGGTCCCAGGCGAGCGATGGGTCATCATCAGCGGTGTCAGTCGAGGACTGGGCCTAGCCCTGTCACGACAGTTGTTACAGGACGGCTGGCATATCGCCGGGCTATCGTCGGGTGAGCACCCTGACATCAACGAACTGCAGCAAACTTTCGGCGAGCAATTCTTCTGGCAACGCACCGACATCGGTAAGCCCGATGAAATCGAGCGCGCCGTCGATCAGGCCCACCAGTTTTTCAAGAGCAAAGCCTTGTGGGGCGTGATCAATAACGCCGGCATGTCCATTGAAGGGGTCTTGGCAACCCTCCCCGTTGTAGACATTGAACGAGTCATCCAGGTCAATTTGACCGGTGCCATGACCCTGGCCCGTTGCGGCCTGCGCAAAATGATGCGGCAACGAGTGGCCGGCCGCATCATCAACATTTCATCCATCACCGGCTCCAGAGGCTATACAGGCCTGAGCTCTTACGCCGCATCCAAGGCCGGCATGGACGGATTCACTCGGGCACTGGCCAGAGAGGTCGGCCGACTGGGAATCACAGTCAACTCAGTCGCCCCGGGATACATGCGAACTGCCCTCTCGCAGGGCTTGGACGAGAAACAGCTTGAGCAGATTGTCCGCCGAACGCCGCTGGGACGACTTTGCACCTTAGACGACGTGGTTCACATGGTGGACTTCTTGCTCAGCGATAAGGCCTCATTCATCACGGGTCAGGTCTTGACCATCGACGGTGGCCTGACCAATTAACCCGCCATGGCCACCTTCAGTTCGAGCGCCCCCCGACTGGCCGGCATCACCGTTGCTCATCCCTGCGAGCTGGAGGAAAACTCGGCCTTGGCCGCTGAATTCGGTCATCCCCAGATGCAGGGGATCATTGAGTCAACGGGAATCGAACGTCGCCCAATCGCCAAGTCAGGCACCATCAGTGACCTGGCCAGCATCGCCGGCAAAAGCCTGCTTGAGAGCCTTAACTGGGACACCCACAGCATCGATGCGATCATCGTCGTCACCCAGACACCAGACTACCCCCTGCCAGCAACCGCCTGCTTGCTGCAACACCGTCTGAACCTCAAAACCAACACACTGGCCCTGGACATCAATTTGGGCTGCTCAGGGTATATCTATGGTCTGTCTGTCATCAATGGGCTAATGCAAACCGGCGGACTCAAGCGGGCCTTACTGGTATGCGGCGACCTGACCAGCCGAATGATTGCCCCCGGCGACCGAGCCTTGCGACCCCTGTTCGGCGACGCGGTAGCTGTCACGGCACTGGAATACGACGCGGGACCGACACTGCACATTGATCTGGGGACCGACGGCTCAGGCGCTCCGTACCTCATCTCAAAAACTGGTGGCGTGCATGAGCCCGGAACGCCACAGCTTTTCATGGATGGCGTACAGGTCATGGCCTTTTCACTCAAACGGGTGGCGCCCTCGATTCAAGAGGTGCTCAAACAGGGCGCCATGAAAATCCAGGACATGGACGCGGTGGTGTTTCACCAGGCCAACGCGATGATGTTGCGCAGCCTGGCTCGGAAGATTGGAGCCCACGACAGCCAGCTCGTGGTGGCCCTGAAGAATTTTGGCAATACATCGTCCGCATCCATCCCCGTGGCACTGTGCCACTGGATGCAGGGTCGGCCAGTGTCGACCAGCGAGAAGAACCTGCTGCTGTCGGGCTTTGGCGTGGGCTGGTCATGGGCCACAGCGCTCTGGAAAACCAGCCAGCCGCAAGTGGCAGACTTCATTTCCGTCCCCCCGACAAGATGATCAACTTCTGGACGCAAGCTTCGCAAGAAGTCGGTCTGGGCCACTTCATGCGGTGCTACGCGCTGGCCCAAGAAGCTACGGCCAGAGAAATGGCATGTACTTTTGTGATGCCGCAGGCCTCCGATTTCATCCTGGAGCGGCTTCACCGGATTGCAGCCCGGTGGCTGCCTCGGTCTGGCGATGACGCTTGGACTCAATCCGCCGAGCCCAGCGTCGACCCAGCCTGGTGGGTGGTTGACTCCTACCAAGCCGACCTAGCCCTGCTGGGTCAATTGCGACAACAGGGCAAGCTGCTTGTTATCGATGACCTTTGCGCCTTGGCCAGTTACCCCTGTGACCTGATCCTAAACGCCTCTGGCGCAGTCCACCACCTGCCCTACCCCAGCAAGAGCCAAGGCGCTCGCTTGTTGCTCGGCCCGAGTTTTTCTCTCATCCGCCGTGAATTCCAACGCGCCGCCCGGCGACCATCACAGACATCTGGCGGCCAGCGTGTGCTCATCATGATGGGCGGCAGCGATCCCCTCCAGCTGACCGAGCCTGTCCTGCGGCATTTGCATGCCGCACTGCCCAGCGCTCTATTCACGGTCATCCTTGGATTTGCGGCCAGCAACCCGCATCAGTTGCGCGCAGTGACCCAGGCCATCGGCCGCACTCAATTGCTGGTTGACCCCACCGACCTGGCCCAGCAGCTCGAAGCAGCCGATGTGGTCGTTACCGCAGCCGGTGGCAGCGTTGGCGAGCTTTGCGCGCTAAGCCAGATGGCTGTTGTTTTGGTCGTGGTCGACAATCAGGTCGGTGCGCTACAGGCTTGCCCCTATCCCACCTTGGATGCCAGGAAAGGCGTTCCAGCCGAACTCGGAGCGACCGTCCACAAGGCGCTAACAGCACAAGACCGGAATCAAGGCGTCATTGATCGCGCGCGCAGTCTGGTCGACGGACTTGGCTGCCGGCGTGTGGTCGACATCATGCTGGAGCTTGCCTGATGTACGAATTTCTGGCCTACCGCAAGATTGATGAAGACGATGCCCAGATGCTAATGGACTGGCGCTCGTCACCACACGTCGCCAGCCACATGCTCACACAGATCGTGCCCGACCTGGATCAGCAAAGACAATGGGTACGAACCTGCAACGCCAGGAACGATTACGCCCATCGGATCATCCAAATTGAAGGGCGCGACGTCGGATACTGCTCTATCACCGTGACCGACGAGGAAGTTGGGCAACTGGGCGTCTATGTGGGCGAACTCTCGACACCGCGCCAGTTGTCGATCTATAACTTTCTTGGCACAACCAATCAGG
>JAXITB010000097.1:0-8335 GCA_034680305.1 Polaromonas sp.
GGCAAGGCCATCTTGCGGCCCTGCAGCCACTCCTGCAATTCGGTTTTCGGGTCCTTGCCGATGGCCGCCATGCTGGGCGTGATGTCCACATCGTCAAAGAGACGCCAAACCAGCGCCTGCGCTTGATCGTAGCCAGCATCCAGGCAGACTGCCCCAATCAGAGCTTCTAGCGCATCGGCCAGGATCGAGGGTCGCTTGTGGCCACCCGATCGGGCCTCCCCCTCACCCAGGCGGATCAGGCCCGGCAAGCCCAAACCGAGCGCCAGCCGGTGCAAGGTGTCTTGCTTGACCAGATTGGCACGCACCCGGGACAGATCGCCCTCGGGGCGACCGGCCAGCCGCTCGTAGAGCAGCCTGGCCACGGCCAGATTGAGCACCGAGTCACCCAGAAACTCCAGCCGCTCGTTGTGATCGACCCCAAAACTGCGGTGCGTCAGGGCTTGCTGCAAGAGCCGCGCATCGCTGAAGACGTGCCGCAGTCGCTGCTGCAGACCGAACAGATCATCAGGAGGGGCGGCCGGGCGCACGTCAGTCAAATGAGCCTATGCGCTTGAGGTTGCCGAAGTTCATCCAGACAAAGAAGGCCTTGCCCACAATGTTTTCCTCCGGAACGAAACCCCAGAAGCGCGAATCGAGCGAGTTGTCACGGTTGTCGCCCAGCATGAAGTAGTGACCCGGTGGCACCTTGCAGACCACGCCCTCGGTGCTGTAGCGGCAGTTATCCCGGAACGCAAACTGCTCGGCGCCCGGGATGAAGGCCGGTCGGTCGGGCTCGACCAAGATGCGGTACTGGTGCGAACCGCCGGCGGTGTGCTCCTCGAACTGCTTGGAATAGCGCAGGGCGTCGGCGTCAAAGAAGTCTGGCAGCGATTTCTGCAACACCGGCTGGCCGTTGATCGACAACTGCTTGTTCAGATAGGACACCTCGTCGCCGGGCACACCGACCACCCGCTTGATGTAGTCCAGGCTGGGCTTGGGCGGGTAGCGAAAGACCATCACATCGCCACGCTGGGGGCTGTGGTTGCTGATGATCTTGGTGTTGATCACCGGCAGCCGAACCCCGTAGTGAAACTTGTTGACCAAGATCAGGTCGTTAATCAGCAGCGTCGGGATCATGGAGCCCGAGGGGATCTTGAAGGGCTCAAACAGGAAAGATCGCAGGATAAAGACGATGGCAATCACCGGGAACAGGCCGGCCGTCCAGTCCAGCCACCAGGGCTGCATGAGCAAGCGGGCCTTGGCCTGGCTCAGGTCGACCTCTTCGGCGCGCACGCCCAACTGATTGAGTTCGGCCCGCCGGCGGCTTTGCTCGTCCTCGAAGGCCTGGGCGGCACGCTGGCGCTGCGGCAGAAACACAAAACGCTCGGCCAGCCAATAGATCCCGGTGACCACCGTGGCCAGAAACAGCAAGAGGGCGAAGTTGCCTTCGATGTAGCCCAGGTACCAACCGCCGCCGTAACCGACGAAGGCGGCCAGCACAAAGGCCGTCAGGGTACTCATGGTGCCGCTCATTCTTCCACCTGCAAGATGGCCAGGAAGGCCTCCTGCGGGACCTCCACGGTTCCGATTTGTTTCATGCGCTTCTTGCCGGCTTTCTGTTTTTCCAGGAGCTTGCGCTTGCGGGTGATGTCGCCGCCATAGCACTTGGCGATCACGTTTTTGCGCAGCGCCTTGATTGTCTCACGGGCAATGATGTTGCCTCCGATGGCCGCCTGGATGGCGACGTCAAACTGCTGACGGCTGATGATCTCGCGCATCTTGGCAGCCACCGCCCGGCCGCGGTACTGGGCCTGGGTGCGGTGAACGATGATGGACAGGGCGTCGACCTTCTCGCCGTTGAGCAGCATGTCGACCTTGACCACATCGGAGGCGCGGTACTCCTTGAACTCATAGTCCATCGAGGCATAGCCGCGGCTGACCGATTTGAGCTTGTCAAAGAAGTCCAGCACGATCTCGCCCAGGGGCATGTCGTAGGTGAGCATCACCTGCTTGCCGTGATAGGCCATGTTGATCTGGCTGCCGCGCTTGAGGTTGGCCAGGGTCATGACCGGGCCCACATACTCCTGCGGCATGTACAAGTGCACGGTCACGATGGGCTCGCGGATTTCCTGGATGCGGCCGACGTCGGGCATCTTGGAGGGGTTTTCCACCTTGATCACCTCGCCGTCGCCCTTGACCACCTCGTAGACCACGCTGGGGGCGGTGGTGATCAGGTCCTGGTCAAACTCGCGCTCCAAACGCTCCTGCACGATCTCCATGTGCAGCAAACCGAGGAAGCCGCAGCGAAAGCCAAAGCCCAGGGCCTGGCTGACCTCGGGCTCGTAGCGCAGGGCCGCGTCGTTGAGCTGCAGCTTTTCCAGCGCGTCGCGCAAGGCGTCGTACTCGCTGGCCTCAGACGGGTACAGGCCGGCAAACACCTGGGGCTGCACTTCCTTGAAGCCGGGCAAGGCCTCGGTGGCTGAAGGCAGATTGGCGCCGCTGGAAGCCTTGATCACGGTCACCGTATCGCCCACCTTGGCCGCCTTGAGCTCCTTGATCCCGGCAATGACATACCCCACCTCACCGGCTTCGAGGCTGTCCCGCGACTCATTGGAGGGGGTGAAGACGCCGAGCTTTTCGGCGTTGTAAAGCGCTTCGGTGGCCATCAGCTTGATGCGATCGCCCCGAGCCAGACGGCCGTCGACCACCCGCACCAGCATCACCACGCCCACATAGGCGTCGTACCAACTGTCGATGATCATGGCGCGCAGCGGCGCTTGCGGATTGCCGCGCGGCGCCGGCACCTTGGCCACCACCAGTTCCAGAATGTCGTCCACCCCCATGCCGGTCTTGGCCGAGCAGGGCACCGCGCCGGAGGCGTCGATGCCGATCACGTCTTCGATTTCCTGCTTGGCGTTTTCCGGATCGGCCTGCGGCAGGTCCATCTTGTTGAGCACCGGCAGCACTTCCACTCCGAGGTCGAGCGCGGTGTAGCAGTTGGCCACCGTTTGCGCCTCGACGCCCTGCGAGGCATCAACCACCAACAGCGCGCCCTCACAGGCCGACAGAGAACGGCTCACTTCATAAGAGAAGTCCACATGACCGGGCGTGTCGATCAGATTGAGGTTGTAGACCTGCCCGTCACGCGCCTTGTATTGCAGCGCAGCGGTCTGCGCCTTGATGGTTATCCCACGCTCTTTTTCGAGATCCATCGAGTCGAGCACCTGTGCGCTCATCTCGCGCTCGGCCAAGCCGCCGCAGCGTTGGATCAGACGGTCAGCGAGCGTGGACTTGCCGTGATCGATGTGCGCAATGATCGAGAAGTTTCTGATGTGCTTCATCAAGGGGAACGCCTAAGTGCTTGAATGTATTGCTCGTGGTGCAGCAGCATGGTGACAGGACCATAAAAAAGGGCGCGTCGTGGTGCGACGCGCCCTGAACCAACAATCTATGGCAACTGCGATAGTTGGGACTTCATTGTAGGCAAAAAGCCGGTGGCGCATAGCCCACCAAAGCCCAGTTTGAAGTCGTTGCCGGGCAGCAACAGGATTTCTATGCACAGCTTATCCACAAATTTTCTTAAGAACATCTGGACAACTTGTGGGCGATCTGTGGATGGGCTCGAAATGCCGCCCAAGAGGCCCCAGACTGTCAATTCAGACGCGTTTCTTATATCTCTAAAATTGAGCGATCCATGCTTATTCTACCAAAAGTCATGACGCGAATTCAAAAAGTCAGTGTGCACAAACATTCCTGATGAGACAAAGTCGGAAAAATATTTTTCGTCCGACTCCGGAAAGTGGTTTTTTCACGCCAGCAGAGACCGACTGCTGCTGCCCAAAAGAGCAAGCCGCCCACCCCGCCATGAGGGTCAGGCGGCCGCACCGCACGCCAATTGACCGATGATTAACGGGCCGGGCGAATCAGGCCATATTGAGCCAGTTCGCCGCGACGGTACTGCACCACGATGGGCTTGCTCTTGTCGGCCCGAGCGACCACCTGCTCAAACTCACGAACGCTGTTGACATCGACATTGCCAACAGCCACGATGACATCGCCCTCACGCAGGCCGGCGCGCGCACCGGCACCTTCGGCTGCCTCCACCCGCACGCCGCCGCGCACCTTGAGTTCACGCTTGAGCGCATCGGTCAGTTCCGAGACGGTCAGGCCCAAGGTCTGCACTTGGGCGCCGCTCGGTGGGCGAGATTCGGGCGCCTGAGCGCGGCGAGTGCTGCGGTCGGGCTCGAGTTCGGCCACCGTCACCGACAACTCGCGCTGACTGCCCCGACGGAACACGGTCACTGCAGCACGCGAACCCGGCTTCGTGTTGCCCACCAGTCGCGGTAAATCGCTGGATTTTTCGATCGGCTTGCCGTCGAACTTCAAAATGATGTCGCCCGCCTCAATGCCCGCCTTGTCAGCCGGCGCACCGCTCTCTACACCCCGCACCAGGGCCCCCTGGGGCCGTCCGAGTCCGATGGCCTCGGCCACTTCCTTATTCACCTGGTCGATCTGCACGCCGATGCGCCCGCGCGTCACGCGACCGGTCGAACGCAGTTGATCGGCCACCCTTACCGCTTCATCGATGGGGATGGCAAACGAAATGCCCTGGAAGCCGCCCGAGCGCGAATAGATCTGACTATTGATGCCGATCACCTCGCCACGCATGTTGATCAGGGGCCCACCCGAGTTGCCCGGGTTAATGGCCACATCGGTCTGAATGAAAGGCAGGTAGTCGCCGGTGTCGCGCTGCTTGGCGCTGACGATGCCGGCGGTCACGGTATTTTCCAGCCCAAACGGTGAGCCAATGGCCATCACCCACTCGCCCACGCGCACCCGGCTGGCGTCGCCGAGCTTGACCGCAGGCAGGCCAGAAGCCTCGATCTTGACCACCGCCACGTCGGTGCGGCGGTCACTGCCAATGATGCGGGCCTTGAACTCACGTTTGTCGGTCAGGGTGACGATCACCTCGTCAGCACCTTCGACCACATGGGCATTGGTCATGACGAAGCCATCGGCCGAAACGATGAATCCCGAACCAACGCCGCGCGGCGTTTCTTCCTCGCCCCGGTCCGGGCGCTGGCCACGCGGTGCGTTGGGCGGCAGGGGGATGCCGAAGCGGCGGAAGAACTCGAGCATCTGCTCATCCTGCCCCCCACTGCCTGCAGCCCCACCCCGGCTGCGCTCGATGGTGCGGATATTGACCACCGCCGGCCCCACCTGCTCCACCAGCTCGGTAAAGTCGGGCAAGCCCCGCACCTGCGCTGCCGCCGGCGCAGCCACCAGCGCTACTGATGTGAAGCCCATGACCAGCGCGCTGCACAAGGCCAGCGAGCGTGCGCTTTTTCCATCGAATTTGAACATCGTCGAGCTACTCCACGAACAAAGAAAGGTCTGCAAAATGGTTGGCGGCTTGGCACACAGCCGCCGAGGAACATAACCCTAAGGCAAAACACAAACCCACGGCCAAATGGGGGCTTGAGGGCCAAACTTCAAGGCGGTTTGCACCAAGCGCCGATGTTCATGGTGGGCGTGCCCCCAAGGCATCACCGGCGTCTGAAGCCTGCCTTTGCGGCCGGTCATGAATGGCCCGACGAAGGTCCAGCCAAAGCGGCGGTGCTTGCCCGGCCTCCAGCCACAAGGTCAAGGAGGCACCGGCCGAATTACTCACGCGAACCACGATGAGCACCTGCAGGTCGATCACAACCTGGGGCGACGCGAGCGGTGTGCCAACCGGGTAAGCGCGGCTGACCCAAAGCCAGTCTTGGCCGTCCCAGGACAGCTGTCCGCTGGGCGCGCGGCGCCAGTGCCAGACCCATGCCAGCCCAGCCAGTACGAGGCTGGCCCAGCCCCATGCGGGCGTGCTGTCACCGGGGCCGGCCGCCCAGGTCCAGGCCAGGGTCACACCAATGGCCGCAGCCCAGCCCAGCATCATGGTGCCTGCAGCCCAACGCGAGCGCCCCACCGGGTAAACCACCGGCGGGGCCTTGTACTGACTCATGAGAATGCCGCCTTGCGCTCAAGGCCAAGCGGACGCGGGTCGGATCACAGCCGTTTGAATACCAGCGTGCCGTTCGTGCCGCCAAAGCCGAAATTGTTTTTCATCGCCACCTCAATCTTGACATCGCGCGCGGTGTTGGCGCAATAGTCGAGGTCACATTCAGGGTCCGGATTGACCAAATTGATGGTCGGCGGGACCTGCTGATGATGCAGGGCCAGCACGGTGAAGACCGATTCGATGCCGCCGGCGCCACCGAGCAAATGGCCCGTCATGGACTTGGTGGAGCTGACCACGATGCGCCGGGCTTGCTCGCCCAGGGCCGCCTTGATGGCGTTGGTCTCGTTGACGTCGCCCAGCGGCGTCGAGGTGCCGTGTGCGTTGAGGTAGTCGATCTGGTCGGCGTTGACGCCGCCGTTGCGCATGGCCGCGAGCATGGCCCGACGTGGGCCGTCCATGTTGGGCGCGGTCATGTGGCCGGCATCGGCGCTCATGCCATAGCCGGCCAGTTCAGCATAGATCCGCGCGCCCCTGGCCTTGGCGTGCTCGTATTCTTCAAGCACCAGCACGCCGGCGCCCTCCCCGAGCACGAAGCCGTCGCGGTCCTTGTCCCAGGGGCGCGATGCGGCCGCCGGGTCATCATTGCGGGTCGACAGTGCCCGCATGGCCGCAAAGCCGCCCACGCCCAGGGGCGAGACGGTGGACTCCGCACCGCCGGCGATCATCACGTCGGCATCGCCGTACTCGATCAGGCGGCCGGCCTCACCGATGCTATGCAAGCCAGTGGTACAGGCCGTGACCACCGCCAGGTTCGGGCCCTTGAAGCCAAAACGCATGGACACATGGCCCGAGATCATGTTGATGATCGAAGCCGGCACAAAGAAGGGCGAAATCCGGCGCGGGCCGCGGTTGGTGTATTCGGTGTGGGTTTCCTCGATCATGGGCAGGCCGCCGATGCCCGAGCCGATCACCACCCCGATGCGCGTGGCTTGCTCCTCGTCGAGTGCCTCGCCGGTGGCCAGTCCGGCATCGCGCACCGCCTGATCGGCAGCGGCCACGCCGTAGTGGATGAAGGTGTCCATGGTGCGCGCTTCTTTGGCGCTGATGTAGGACTCCAGATCGAATTGCTTGACCTCGCCGGCAATCTTGCAGGCCATGGCGGAGGCATCGAACTTGGTGATGGCGGTGATGCCCGATCGGCCAGCGAGCAGGGCCGACCAGGCGTCAGCCACCGTATTGCCCACCGGGCTGATGCATCCCAAACCCGTGACAACGACGCGGCGACGGCTCATGCGCAAATCCTGAAAGAAAGCCCGAACGGGCCGCTGGGCCGCGCGCGGGCTGCAAACGATGAAAAGCCGCTCAGGCTTTCTGGTGCGAGGTGGCGTAGTCGATCGCGTTTTGCACCGTGGTGATCTTCTCGGCGTCTTCGTCCGGGATCTCGATGCCGAACTCGTCTTCCAGGGCCATCACCAGTTCCACGGTGTCAAGCGAATCGGCGCCGAGATCGGCCACGAAGGCCTTCTCACCGCTGACCTGGCTCTCTTCGACGCCAAGCTGCTCGGCGATGATTTTCTTAACACGTGCTTCGATGTCGCTCATAAGTCCCTCATAGGGTTGTGAAATAAACCGCGATTTTAGCCACGGCGCCCGCTTGACGCTGCGGGCCGCCCGGCTGACAGAACTTTACATGTACATGCCACCGTTGACATGGATTTCCTGACCGGTCACGTAGCCGGCACGGCCGCTGGCCAAATAGGACACCGCATGGGCAATGTCCTCGGTCTTGCCCAGGTGCCCCAGCGGAATCTGCCCGAGCAAGGCGCGCTGCTGCTCTTCGGCCAAGGCAGCGGTCATGTCGGTCTCAATGAAACCGGGCGCCACGCAATTGACGGTGATGCCCCGGCTGCCCAACTCACGGGCCAGCGCGCGGGTCAGACCGGCCACGCCCGCCTTGGCCGCTGCGTAGTTGGCCTGGCCGGGATTACCGGAGGCGCCGACCACGCTGGTGATGCTGATGATGCGGCCAAAACGCTGCTTCATCATGGGCCTGATGGCGGTGCGGCTCATGCGAAAGACGGCCTTGAGGTTGGTGTCGAGCACGGCGTCCCAGTCCTCGTCCTTCATGCGCATGGCCAGGGTGTCGCGGGTGATGCCGGCGTTATTGACCAACACATGCAGGCCGCCGTGGGTCTTGACGATCTCGTCGATCAGCGCCTGCGAGGCGGCTGCGTCATTGACATTGAGCGTGGCGCCGCGACTGCCGGCATGGGCGGCCAGCGCCTGGCTGATTCGGGCCGCGCCCTCGTCGGAGGTGGCTGTTCCGATGACGATGAAACCATCTTGCGCCAATTGGCC